>WGCP01000220.1 GCA_015493715.1 Desulfobulbaceae bacterium | reverse complement strand
TTGCAGCTTCCACGACGGATTGTACAATGCATCGAGCTTATGGCTGAGCTCATAAATGAATGCGAATGGAAGCGTGACGTTACAGGGTCTTGCGAGAAAAATGGTTCGCCACGTCGAACTTACTTGACAAAGCCTTCTCATGGAAGCGAGCTCGAAGTCTTCACTACGTTCCGCTTATCTGCAAGACTCCGGGCAATTGGACGAAAATATAATTTTTATGGTAGCCGCATGAGAAGAAAGGGGGTAATTTTCTTGTTGCTTCTCCGGAGGTTTGCTATATCAGAAGGGTAAGGGACACGGAAAAAATAATTACCCCATCCTGTTTGCCTTTTGCTCCGGCTCGAAGGTTATGAAAAGGGTCCTATTAATATACGCCCTTTTTCATGCCTTAAATCTGAAACAGAATTCATAGCATTATAAAATAATTATTTTCCCCCGCGTTGCTGAAACAGACTTAGCCCGGCACCGAAAATAATTGCGGTGCCTTTCAGTACATTTTATTCATATAAGGATAGTATGGGATTATTAACCGGTTCGGCATCATTTATGCGTTTCACCATTGAAGGTGAACTACCTGAAAACTTCTGGGACTTTGTCGCCGAGCGCGTGGTTGCGCACAGTTTTGTCGACATTGACGACAATATAGAAGAATATTCCATCGGCTGGGTCTCCGTAACCAACATGTTTGACTCAGAGTTTGCCTATTCTTCCTATGCCGCCGGAGACTATGTTGTCCTGTCCATGCGTGCCGATGAGCGCAAGGTTTCCCCGGCAGTGCTGAAAAAATTCACCATGAAGGAAGAGGAGCGGATCAAAAAAGAAAAGCAGATCCCCAAGCTACCCCGGTCTGCGCGGCTTGAAATCAAGGAACGGGTACGGGCGGAACTTGTCCGCAAGTCAGCACCGGTTCCGGCAGTGTATGACCTGTGCTGGAACCTGGCCGAAGGCACCTTGCTCTTCTTTTCCACCAGCAAAAAGGCCATGCTCCAGCTCGAGGAACTGTTTCGCGAGACCTTTGATCTCTCCATCATTCTGCAGATACCCTGGACAACCGCACTGCACCTGGTCGATGAAGACTTGGTGGCCGGGCTGGACGAACTTCGACCGGCAATACTCATTTAACAAAGGGAAAGCATGGATCTCGTTGACCTGATACAGGAAAAACATTTTTTAGGGCAGGAATTTCTTGCCTGGCTCTGGTTCAAGGCCGAAGAGCGTGGCGGTAACGTGGACGTAGCCGGTATGGGCGATATTCTGGTTGCCTTTGAAAAACACATGCTACTTGAATACGGCGAGGGCGAAGAAACGGAAAAAGTTATCTGCCGGGGTCTGCAGACCGAGTTGAGAGAGGCCAGGGCCGGGCTCGGACTCGGCAAGAAACCGGAACAGGCCCGCATTCGCTTTGCCCGTGGCGATTATGAATTTAACGTCACACTCACGGCAGCGACCCTGGAGTTTCGCAATGTCAAACTGCCTAAAACCGTGGACGGCGCCGATGAGGGCGACGACCCGGAAAGCATGGAAGGCAGGATTCTCGAGAGAATCGGCCTGTTTGAGCAATTGACCGAAATCGTCAATGAACTGTTTTGCATGTTTATCAATATCCGGGCATCCGAGGCCTGGCCCGACGAATTGCTCAAAATCCGCACCTGGACCGGCCAAGGCCTGGAACATTAGATTTTTCAACAGAGAATATCATGGAATTTGAAACCGTTATCGGTCTGGAAATTCACACCCAGATGAAGACAGAGAGTAAAATTTTCTGTGGCTGCTCCACCACCTTCGGGGCGCCACCCAACACCCATACCTGCCCGGTCTGCCTTGGCATGCCCGGTTCTCTGCCGGTATTGAATAAACAGGTCGTCCACAGCGCCATCAAGCTGGCCCTGGCCTGCGATTTTACCATCAACCGCCGCAACCAGTTCGCCCGGAAAAATTACTTTTATCCCGACCTGCCCAAGGGCTACCAGATATCCCAGTTTGAACTACCCATTGCCGAATACGGAAAAATCGACATCGACGTGGAAGGCGGAAAAAAGACTATCGGCATTACCCGGGCCCATATGGAAGAGGATGCGGGCAAACTGGTCCACAGTGATACGGAGCCGGAAAGCTATGTCGATCTCAACCGGGCCGGAACGCCGCTTGTGGAGATCGTCAGTGAACCTGATCTTCGCTCACCGGAGGAGGCGGTCACCTACCTGAAAAAACTGCATGCCATTGTCCGCTACCTTGATATTTCCGACGGCAACATGCAGGAGGGCAGTTTCCGCTGCGATGCCAATATTTCATTGCGACCGAAGGGGCAAAAAGAGCTCGGCATTCGTACCGAGCTGAAAAACATGAACTCTTTCAGGAATGTACAACTCGCCCTTGAATACGAAGAGCGTCGTCAGCGCGACGTCCTTCTTGACGGCGGCAAGGTGGTGCAGCAAACTTTGCTCTGGAATCCGGATAAAAACTGCACCGAACCGATGCGCGGCAAGGAAGAGGCTCATGACTACCGCTATTTCCCCGATCCCGACCTGGTACCGGTAGAGATTGACGATGCCTGGATTGAAAAGGTTCGCCGGGAAATGCCGGAACTCCCGGAAGCCAGACGACAGCGTTTTATGGACGTCCTGGAACTGCCCGAATATGATGCTGAAATCCTTACGGCATCCCGAAAACTGGCGGATTTTTTTGAAGCGGTCTGTGCTGAATATAACAACGCCAAGAAAGTGAGCAATTTTATCGGCACCGAGCTACTGCGTGACTTTGGTCCGGAACGAATCGACCAATGTCCGGTGGCGCCGAAACAACTGGCATCTCTTCTGCTCATGGTGGAAAAAACGACCATTTCCGGCAAGATCGCCAAAACCGTGTTTGCCGACATGCTTGCAACCGGCGAGGATCCTGAAAAAATCGTCAAGGAAAAGGGACTTATCCAGATGAGCGATACCGGCGAGCTCACGGCCATGGTGCGGGAAATTATCGAGGCCAACCCGACCCAGGTTCAACAGTTCCGTGACGGCAAGACCAAGGTAATCGGCTTTTTTGTCGGTCAATTGATGCAGAAGACAAAGGGCAAGGCAAATCCACAGATGGCCAATAAACTCTTCCAGAATGAGCTGAAATAAGCCACGGATGAACCAGCATGGCTGGAGCTGGTTTTTACCGTCACCGCCGTAACCAATGATGAAAACAGCCTGAAACGACATGACTTCACGGATGATATTCCTGTAAACACCGATTTTGTGGATAAAAAAAAGTGGCAGACTAAAGGGGCCGGGCATCGACAGCGGTTGCGTGATAAATTCCTTGAACGCGGCATTGATGCTCTGTCCGACGCCGAGGTTATTGAGCTGCTGCTGACGTTTGGCACCCCGCGCACTGATTGCAAGGAACCGGCCCGGGCCGCGCTTGCAGAGTTCAAATCTCTGCCTGCGGTCCTTGATGCCCGTCCCGAGGCCTTGAAAACAATCAAAGGTTTGGGGCCGAAAAATATCTTCGCCCTTCAATTTATCCAGGGCGCGGCCCGCCGCTACCTGCGCCAGCGCATCTGCGGCAAAACCTATATCTCCTCATCGCGCGATGTCGCCGACTACCTGATCCATGCCATGCGCAGCCTGGAACATGAGGTGTTCATGGTCGTCTTTCTTGATGCCGCCCATGCGGTTATTGATACGGAAATTCTTTCCGAAGGCACCGTCACCGTCAACACCGTCTATCCGCGCGAATTGATTAAATCCGCCCTGGCCCATAACGCCTCCGCCCTGGTAATCGCCCACAACCACCCTTCCGGCAGCCTCAAACCTTCAAATCAGGATAAAAAACTCACCCGGACCCTGTACCTTGCCTGCAGTTTCATGCAGATCAACCTGCTTGACCATCTCATCATCGGCGCCGGTGAAACCGCCTACAGTTTTGCCGATCATGGCATAATGGCCACGCTGCAGGATGACTGCACAACCCTGCTTGACCAATCCGCCTGAGGGTATGGCCATCCATCCGAAACGGCCATGTTCGGCCCTGTACCTGCACGTCCCCTTCTGCCTGCAAAAATGCCCCTATTGCAGTTTTTTCTCCCTGGCGGGAAAAAATCATCTGCAACCATTGTATGCAAAGGCCGTCAGCATGCAGATACGGCAGACTGCCTCAAACTGTGCCAACGAATCATGTCGACTGGAAACCATTTTTTTCGGCGGCGGTACCCCGACCCTGCTCCCGACGGAAACCCTTGCCCGCCTGCTGGGCGACTGCCTGAATGCTTTTCCCGTTGCAGCTGATAAAAAATTGGAAATCACCATTGAAGCCAATCCGGCAACAGTTGACAAAAACGACCTGACGATTCTGCGCCTGGCCGGTTTCAACCGGCTCTCCATCGGGGTACAGTCATTGACTGAGCTGGAACTCGCACTTCTTGGCCGTCCACATACGGCTTTAGATGCCCGGCAGACATTCTCCGATGCCAGGCAGGCGGGTTTTACCAATATCAATCTTGATCTGATGTACGGGTTGCCGGGACAACGAATTGCCGACTGGCGATACAACCTTGAGCAGGCCCTTGCCCTTGCGCCGGAGCATCTTTCCCTCTATGAGTTGACCATTGAAGAAGGTACCCCCTTTGCCGAACAGGTAAGGCGCGGCTCACTTCGCCTGCCCGCGGAAGAAGATGTGCTTGCCATGCTGGAGGAGACGAAAACCCTGGTCCGGCAGGCCGGATTTAGGCGTTATGAAATTTCAAATTATGGTCGGAGCGGTTTTCAGTGTCGCCACAATATCAACTACTGGCAAAATCGCTCATATATCGGCCTCGGCCCCGGTGCGGTCGGCTGCCTTAACCACACCCGGTATACGGCGACAAAAGACATTGAGCAATTTGCCGAACACATAGCCGCCGGAAAGCCGATATGGGAAGACGAGGAGCATTTAACTAAAGAAGAACGATTCCGCGAAACCGTGATCATGGGATTGCGCATGACCAGCGGTATTTCCATAGCCGGTCTGCAAAAACGATTCGGCATTGATCCTCTTGCCTATTACGGCCCAACCCTTGATCGACTCATCAGGCAGGGCCTGCTGCACCATGACAATGACCACCTTTGCCTAACCGACAGGGGACTCCTGCTCGCCAATATGGTCATGGCGGAGCTGGTGTAAAGACGGAAAAACAGGCAAAAGGGTGCCTTGAAAAATTAGGATTTTCGTTCAAGATCAAGGAATACGAAAAATTTTACCACAGGCCGAATATTCCCAGGGTAAAATTTTGACTATGACACTGAGATTGGGCGGAAATACAATTTTTCGAGGTGGCCACAAAATAATCCCTGCAGAGTTTCATCCGCCAATTAGGGCAAAGGCTCTGCAGTATAGGCGATATTTGCATCTTCGGATTGAAAGCGTTCCAGCGTCTTGCCATGCCGCACATCTTCCACCCAGTTCGGGTTTAAAAGCAACGATTTACCGCTGAGCACAATATCGGCATCCTGCAGAGCCGCCTCCGCGCTTGCCCGGTCATAGATACCACCGCAGAGAAGAAGCGGCAGATCGGTGACCTCTCTTGCCAACTGCGCCATATTTTTACCGGAGTCAAAAGCCGTCTGCTGAAACTGATAGGTCGAAATGGAAACGGCATCAATGGGTTCATCCGCTAAAAGCCCCACGACCTGCTGGTACGCCTCTCTGGTTTCAAAAAGTGAAACCTCCATATCAGCGACACCCCAGTCGGAGATCCTGGCCAGCAGTAACCGGTCATCCGGCACCACCGCCTTGACCGCCGCAATGACGTCATGGAAGAACCGGAAACGATTGGTCACGGAGCCGCCATACTCATCAATGCGTTTATTGGTATACGCCGATAAAAACTGGCTGATGAGGTACCCGTGCGCACCGTGGATCTCAATCCCGTCAAAACCGGCGGCAACCGCTCCCCTGGCGGTTTCCACAAAGCCGTTGATAACATGGTTGATATCAAAACGACTCATGACATCAGGCACCGGATAGGGAGCTCCGGTCAGTGGGTTGTCCTGTTGAGGGGTAATGGAACTTGGAGCAATGGTGCGGTGTGCCGGATTCACTTCCGGCCATGCCATGCGCCCACAATGAAACATCTGCATGACGGCAATGGCGCCTTGCCGGTGAATTGCCTCAACAACCGGTTTCCAGGCATCCAGCTGACGCTG
>WGCP01000219.1 GCA_015493715.1 Desulfobulbaceae bacterium | reverse complement strand
TCTTTCTATCTTCATCCAGGGCATGGGCGGTCATGGCGATAATCGGCACATGATCACCGGCGGCTTCATGGGAACGGATAAGTGCTACCGCCTCAAAACCGTCCATCTCCGGCATTTGAATATCCATTAAAATACAGTCGAAATCTCGCCTCTTTTTCCATTCTTCCACGGCCTCCCTGCCGTTTGTAACTGACCGTACGGATAATCCCATCCGATCCAACAGGGCTTCTGCAAGGGTAATATTTATGAACTCATCATCCACCAGCAGGATCGACTTTCCTTCAAAACAGGGTGAAGGCTGCTGCTCACGTAAATCAATGGCGCCTGATTGGAATTTTTCCTTTGCAACGGAAAAGGGTATGGAAAAATAGAATCCTGTTCCCCGGCCCTCTTCACTTTCCAGGTGTATGTCACCCCCCATCAATCTGATTATTTTTCTGGATATGGCCAGGCCGAGTCCGGTACCGCCATATCGTCGGGAAAGGGTGGTGTCAACCTGGGTAAAGGCATCAAAAATGGTCTCCTGCATTTCCGGCTTAATGCCTATTCCGGTATCACATACTTCAAACAGGACACGGACAATATTTTTTTTGACTTGATTCACCAGCAGTGATACCTGAACTGTAACAATGCCCTCGTTGGTGAATTTTACCGCATTGCCGACAAGATTTAACAAGACCTGCGCCAGCTTATCACCGTCGCCGATCAGCTGATCAGGAATATCGGCATCAATTTGGGCATCCAATACCAGACCTTTTTTCCGGGCAAGTACCTCAAGGTGCAGGATTATTTCTTCAATAAGATCACGCAGACAAAATGATTCCTCCTGAAGTTCCATCCTTCCTGCCTCGACCTTGGAGAAATCCAGCATATTATTAATAAGACTCAGCAGTCGTATGCCTGAGCGATGAATAAGACTAAGATATTTATACTGGCAGGGTGAAACCTTTTCCTGCAGCAGCAGCTTGGACAAGCCGATAATTCCGTTCATGGGTGTGCGAATTTCATGGCTCATATTGGCAAGAAAATGAGTTTTTGCCATGGAGGCGGCTTCTGCATTTTTTCGTGCCTCCTTCAGTTCCTGCTCAACCGTCTTCTGCCTGGAGATATCCTGAACGACCCACACCACGCCGAAAGAAAGGTTGCCGGGCGTTATCGCCTTTCCGGAAAGTGTGCATGGTATAAGGGTGCCATCCTTTTTCCTGAGGGTATATTCAATCTGATCAAGATCGCTGAAGGCAAGCCGGCGTGCGTAGGTATGCAAAAAATGGATATAGGATTTTTTATGGGCAAAAAACATCCATGGTTTACCGTCAAGAATTTCCCTGGTCGAATAACCGAACACCTCCCCTACCCGCTCATTGACATTGGCGATCCTGCCGTTGCGAATCAGTAAAATACCGATAAGACTGGCGCTGAAAATTGTCTCCAGCTCGCGTCGTGTCTCACGACGGGCGGCCTCGGCAAGAACACTCTGCCTGCGTCCACGATGTATTTCTTCGGTCAGTTGACGTTCCGTTTGTGAATGCAGGGTCATCCGTATGAATACCGCACCGGAAATAAACGCCGGAATACTGAGTAACACCATAATAAGCCAGGGAGGGGAAACAGGCTGCAGGATAACCAGCTCCCATCCCTTTTGCAAAACAGCTTCACGGCTGACAAGCATCCGTCTATTGTGCAGATGTATGGTGTCGTCCAGGAGAACAAAGGGCAGGGGCGTGAGGGGAAGCGAACTGAACTGCCTGCCTGCCAGTAGTTTTTGTCGTTCGGAATCGGTAAGCGGATAGGCGGTGTGATACAAATATTTTTCTCTGTTTGAGGAAAAAACAACACCATCGGGCGAGAGGAGAAATGTCGTATACTGACTTGACGGATCGCGTAAAAGGGAATCCACGACTTTCAAATTAATTTTAATGGCCAGCACACCGATGACCTTGCCACCATATGGACTCATGACCGGAGCGCTGATGTAAATCCCTCTTTTCTTAGTGGTTACCCCGACTGCAGCATACTGAAGCCGTTCCCCCTGCATGGCCCGACTGAAGTAGGGACGGAAAGCGTAATTTTTCCCGGTCAAGGTTGCATGATCATGGCCATATGGTGAGCAGCCGATAACTGTTCCCCTGCTGTCAAGCAGATAAACAATGGAGGCTGATAAAACATCCCTTGCCGTGACCAGAATCTGCAGTAACCGGTCATTGTCCGGTGTGCTGCGACCAAGACAGGCATCAATGATCGGCTTTTTTTGGGCCAGGGTTTCAGAACCATTGCCAAAGCGCTGGACAATAAAATTATTCACCTGAAAGGTAAGATGATCGGTGATGATCTTCTGGCGGCCACGGGCAACCTGTTGTACAATAAGATCACTGCCTATACAGATAATGAACACGGCAACCAGGGTCAGCAAAACAAGCAGCACGATGTTCCACAGGACATGCTGATCCTGCAGCTCCTGGTCGCTTTTGTGGTTTTGTTGAATCGAATCCGACATAGAGTACAAAAACCTGAAGAGAGCAAAAAGATACGGATTAGGAACAGAGATTAAATAAAAAAAGACGATATACACTCTAATCCATGCTTAGAGCGATGCTATTTTTCGTTGCTGAAAAATGGTGTTAATGTCAAAAATCCACGCTTCTTCCACCTGAATTCGAGGATATTTCATAATACCTCAAAAGCACACAAAAAAAAAGCCGCGCCCGGAGGACGCGACTTTTCATATAGTGGATAGCTGACTTTTCGGGTTAAACCGACGTCTTGGTTAACCAAAAATCATGGCGATTACAAAAGCTGGTCGCATACAAGTCACCCTTATAGCCTTTGGGAAGGGTATATGAGGATACGGGTTTATCCCTGGGGGTAAATGTTTTATCACCAAGAACAGTGCCATCGGCAAGAACCAGGGTATGACGAACAATGAAATGGGCATCAGACATGGGATGTTTGGTTTCCACCTGAACTTTATCGCCATTGACCGTCACAACCGGGGCATGACTTCCGACTTTTTTGGCCCACCTGCCGGGATTATCCTTGCTGTAGATAACCCCTGAAAATGCACATCCCTCCGAGGCAAATGAAGAGCGGGCCTTGCTCAGAGCCAGCGCGGAAACAGCAACTGCCGATGTTTTCAAAAATACGCGTCTATCGGTCATGGTCATTCCTCCACAAGAATTAATAATTACTATCTATAACAACTTATTCCTGCTTGCGCAACGGCTTTTGTAACTGGTTATGGGATTGGTAGCTTATTGTTTTCACGGTTCTATATCTGAAAGTTGTTACAGGTGGTGCAGATTTGCGCAATCGATTCCGATCGCTATAGCCCCTCTATGCAGGCGGGAACGACCGCGTGAAGATGCGCCGCCTGTAATGACTTACCGGCTTTTCCCCGCCGGTTGCCGCATGGAGTTAACTTTCCTGTTTTTGGAGTGATCACGGGCCACCAGCATATAAATAGTAGGAACGACAAAAAGGGTAAAAATCGTCCCTATTGTCATGCCGCCGACAAGAACAAGACCAATGGAATTTCTAGCGGCGGCTCCGGGACCGGTCACCAGGGTAAGCGGAAAATGACCGGCAACGGTCGCCGTACTGGTCATGAGAATCGGGCGCAGGCGAATCATGGCCGCCTCATGAATCGCCGCTCTTTTCCCTTTCCCCTGCTCCTGCAGCTTATTGGCAAACTCAACAATGAGAATGCCGTTTTTTGCCACCAGCCCGACCAGGGTAACCAGGCCGACCTGTGAATAGATATTTAATGTCGTCGTCCAGCCGTGGGTCCAGAACGGGACATTTGGGTCCGGTATTTTGAGAAAGGTGAAAATAAGGGCACCGAAAATTGCAAGCGGTACGGAACCACCAAGAATGACAAATGGATCCCGAAAGGAGTTAAACTGGGCGGCAAGGACCAGAAAAATAAGGACAATGGCGAGGGCGAATGTGGGCAGGAACTGATTACCCTCTTTGCGTAACTGTCGTGATTCACCAGTATAATCTATCACATACCCCTTAGGCAGAATTCGTGCCGCCTCATCTTCTAAGAGCGAAAGGGCCTGGTCCAGAGGACGAATCGCCACGCCGCTGATCGAAACCGCATTCAGCTGCTGGAAACGATTCAGCGATCTGGGAACAACGAAGTTGCGGAGTACGGCAACCGTACTCAAAGGAATAAGGGTACCGTTCGGGCCGGTCACATGGATATTTTTCAGCTGCGATGGGTTCAATCGGTCACGGCGCTGGATCTGGGGGATGACCTTGTAGCTGCGGCCATCGATATCAAAACGGTTAACAAAATTTCCACCAAGCATGGAGCTGATGTCGCTTCCCACCTGACGCAGGTCAAGACCGAGATCGGCAACAAGATCACGGTTAATGACCAGTTTGGACTGGGGTTGATCTATTTTCAGGTCAATGATCGGGGGAAAGGCAAACATACCACTTCGCATGGCCTTTTGTTGGATCTGACGGGCAAACTGGAGCAACTGCTCTTCACTTGCCGTCGAGGCAAGGATAAATTCAACCGGAAAACGCCCACCGCCCGGCAATGCCGGGGGAAGAACCGGAAACATCCGTATGCCGGGAATGGTCGATAATTTTCGCTGTACCTTGGGCAGCAGTTCATAGATAGTCCGGCTTCGCTGATTCCAAGGTTTGGTGACCATGCCGCCGAACCCGGAAGTCGGCAGGGTAATCTGAAAGGTAAAATCAGTTTCAGGAAAAGACTTGAACACCTTGTTAGCGGCAGCGGCATAGCGGCTGGTCTGGTCAATGGTTGAATTGGCCGATGCATCAAAAATGCCGAAAATAACCCCCTGGTCCTCCTTGGGCGCCAGTTCCCGAGAGGACATCTGAAACATGGGGATTATCAGCAGGCTTAACACAATCCAGACCACATAAACCGGTGTTCTGGTGTCGAGAACGCCATCAAGGGCACGGCCGTAGCTGTTTTTTATTCGGGTAAACCCGACGGAAATTCGGCGGGCCAGTCCATGCTCTTCCATCCCGGGGCGCAGGAGATACGCCGACATCATAGGAGAGAGCGTCAGAGCCACAATCCCGGAAATGGCAACAGCCCCGGCAAGCGTCAGGGCAAATTCGCGAAACAGCGCCCCGGTCAGGCCACCTTGCAGGCCGATAGGCGCATAAACGGCGGCCAGGGTGATGGTCATGGCGATAATGGGCCCGACCAGCTCACGAGCACCGAGCAGGGCGGCATGCATGGGTGTTTCACCAAGACTGATATGGCGCTCGACGTTTTCAACCACCACAATGGCATCATCAACCACCAGCCCGACCGACAGAACAATGGCCAGCAGGGTCAGCAGGTTGATGGTAAAGCCGAATATCTGCATCAAAAAGACGGCTCCGATAAGCGACAAGGGGATGGCAACCACCGGCACCAGCACCGAACGCATGGAACCAAGAAACAAAAAAATGACCACAACGACGATAATCAAGGTATCGCCAAGGGTCTTCAACACCTCATGGATGGCGGTATTGATATAGTCGGTGGCGTCATAGGCCACCCTTGCCTGCATGCCGGTGGGCAACCCTTTCTTGATGCTCACCATTTCCCGGCGAACCCGCTTGATCACATCTATGGAGTTGGCGTTGGGCAATGGCCATATCCCCATAAAAACGGCTGTCCTTCCTGAAAAATGAACCTCGGCATCGTAATTCTGTGCCCCAAGCACAACCTGAGCGACGTCTTCAAGCCTGATAAGCGTGCCGCCTTCCCTGCGCACCACAAGACGCTTGAATTCACCCACGTTGTGCAGATTGGTATCGGCCGTCAGATTCACCTGGATCAGTGCTCCCCTTGTCCGGCCTGGCGCAGAAAGAAAATTGTTGGCGGCCAGGGCTCGGCGGACCTGGACCGGGCTGATATTGAGGGCAGCCATTTTTACCGGATCAAGCCAGATACGCATGGCAAAGGTACGGCCGCCCAGGATATCGGCGCGTTGTACTCCTTCCAGAGCGGAGAGACGCGGCTGGACGACCCTGACCAGATAATCGGTAATCTCGTTCTGTTTGAGGACATCAGAGGTAAAACTGAGATAGGCGGAGGCAAACTTGGAATCAGCGGTCTCAATATTGATGATCGGTATTTCCGACTCGGGCGGCAGGTCATTACGCACCTGATCAACCTTGGAACTGATTTCCGCCAATGCCTTGGTGGCATCGTAGTTGAGTTTCAAACGCACGTCTATGGTCGACAGCCCAAGTTTACTCTCCGACTGGATATAGTCTATGCCGTCGGCTGCGGCAATGGCCCGTTCAAGGGGAGTGGTCACAAAACCACGAACCAGGTCGGCGCTTGCCCCGACATAGACCGTGCTGACTGTGATGGTGGCGTTTTCACTGCGCGGATACTGTCGAATATTGAGTGACCTGATGGCCTGCAGTCCTGCAATGATTATGACGAAGCTGACCACAAGGGCCAACACGGGCCGATGGATAAAGAGATCCGTCACCCGTCGTCCTGACGGATCACTATTCATTTTTGTAACTATTCATTTTTGTAACAGTTCACCAATATAATTTATCGAAGCCCTGTAATAATTCAGCAGTGCGCCAGATGTGCGGGATCGTGGCTGGTCGGCTATAGCTAGCCTATGTGGTAAGCCTCGAGCGTGTGCAGATGGTGTGCTGCTGAACTATTACTCATTTTTAACGTCGGGGTGTTGGAAAAATGGGGGAGCCAGGCTGTTATCGATGACAACCGCCTGACCGTTATGAAATTTGAACACGCCGGTGGTCACAACGGTTTGGCCCTTTTTGAGGCCGGAAGCAACGGTAATAAAATCACCACGCGTCATGCCGGTTCTCACGACCTGTTGTCGAAGCACCAGTGATGATTTTTCCGTAACACCTTTCTTTTTTTCAGGACCCTTTTCTTCAAGACTCTTTTCTTCAACGACATAGACCGAGTCACCATAAGGTGCATAGAGAATTGCGGTTGCCGGAAGGACGAGAACATCTTTCTTTTCAGGAAGCATCACCGCAACCCGGACAAACATTCCGGGCCGGAGAACAGTGTCCGGATTTGCCAGGGTGGCCCGCACCTTAATATTACGATTTATTGCATCAACGCCGGGATTGACAGCGGTAATTTTTCCGTTGAATATCTTGCCCGGCAGAGCATCCGTGCGCACCTGCACACTCATACCGACAGCAAGATCGGCAAAATTCTGCTGGGGCAGAGAAAAATCCACATAGACCGGGTCAAGCTGCTGCAGCACAACAATAGCATCTCCCTGGGTAAGGACTTGGCCAAGGTTGACCCGGCGTATCCCTAATCGCCCTGCAAAGGGGGCCTTGATATTTTTTTTGTCTATAATTGCTTGAATCTCATCAACTTTTGCCACCGCCTCCATGTATTGAGCGTCCGTTTTATCAAGCTCGGCTTTGGACATACTTTTTTTGCGCACAAGTTCCTTTGCACGCCTGCGATTGATCCCGGCCAGGGTCACCGCTGTTTGAGCGGCACGAAGTCGAGCCTGTTCAGTGGAGGTATCAAGACGCAGCAAGAGATCTCCTTGCCGCACTTCTTGTCCGGACGAAAAGATAATTTTAACTATCTTGCCGGGCAGATCGGGGGCAACAGTCACCCCCTGGACAGCGGTAAGAGAGCCGACGGTCCTAAGCCTGCGCTGCCAGACTTCCCGGCGCACCTTGGCAACGGTAACGACCGCCGGAGGCTGCCTGGTCTGTTTTCCGACAGCTATCATTTTTTGTATCTGCAGGACCTTGATACCGGCTAGTACCCCGATGACCACCAGTAGACCGAGGAAAATAAGCAGAATGCGTTTTACTTTTGTCATAGATTTTTTTGTCATAAACCAGAATGGCTGGACGACACAATAATGGATGAAAACGGCATATCGAGCAAGACTCTGTATACCCGCAGAGCGGGTATACAATGTTGTCTACCTGACGATGATTCACCGGTACACTGCGATGTAACAAAAAAAATTTCTTAGCACCACGCATCATGCGTAGCGCGACATATCTCCCGGCGATCTCTGCCATTTTCGGACAAACCAGCATGGTTGAACCCATTTTTTTTAACGTCACAGCCACAACCGGATAAGTGTAGACTTCGACAATTGAAATAGGCCGAAGTTAGAAGAAATACCGGTCACATGATGAAAAGTCAACGCCTTTCAAGGAGGCAGCCACAGTGGTATTGTATTCCTCTAACCTATGTGTATACTCGCAAAGTTCTTTTTTGATTTTCGTTACCAAGACCGCTATTATACAAAATATATATATTGAATGTACCTTTTTCATCAAGATACCTTTTTTCATTAAAAAATCATAGGATCTCTATTTTTTTCAAAACCATGCAGAATGACTCCACGCAGACGGATCAGCCATCCGATACGTCTGCGCAAATCGAGCGCAACCAATTTTGGTTGTCCAACATTACCAAAAAAACCGCATCCATCCTGATTGGCTGGACTTTACTGATTGGTCTTCTCCTCTTCTGGAACCTGTATACCCAAAAGAAAACGGCAATCCTGCTTGCTGAAAACAATGCCCGGGTGTCCTGGGAAAAAGATGTGCTTTTTCGCTTATGGGCGGCACGACATGGTGGTGTTTACGTACCGGTCAGTAAAAACACCCCTCCCAATCCCTACCTCGATGTGCCCAATCGTGATGTTATCATTAACGGTCGGCCCTACACCCTGGTCAATCCCGCCTACATGACCAGACAACTCTACGAGATGGCACAAAAAAAACTGGCCATCCAGGGCCATATCACCAGCCTTAAACCCATCCGGCCGCAAAATCAGGCCGACCCATGGGAGCACAAGGCGCTCGTCAGTTTTGAACATGGAAACAAGGAATACAAGGAAGTTGTCCGTATCAACGGAAAACCGTACATGCGCCTGATGCGTCCGTTTATTACCAAAAAAGCCTGCCTCAGGTGCCATGCCAAACAGGGATACAAGGTCGGTGATATCCGGGGTGGCATCAG
>WGCP01000218.1 GCA_015493715.1 Desulfobulbaceae bacterium | reverse complement strand
GTTTTACCCGCAGTACAAGCGGTCATCTGGTAACCGATACCGATACCGGCCTGAGCTGGCAGGACTACCAGATTACCGTCAAGGAAAAAGCGGCGGCCATTACCTATTGCAATGATTTGACCATGGACGGGTATACTGACTGGCGTTTTCCGACTTTTACCGAATTGCAGAACTTTTTCCAGGGAGTCGCGGCTGATAGTGGTTTTGACCTCAATCACTGGGGATCTTTTCCCGGCTGCACTGCAAGTATCGCCGACGGAGGATATGTGAAAACACCGGTCGGAGCGCAACAATACGGCGGCAACACCGGTGACCGTATCAATTTCTCCGGCCATGCGGCAGTTCACTGCGTGCGGCCGTAGAGTGGCTGATTTTTCCATCTTGTGACTCTTGTTCGCGGATAATTATTCGCGGATAAATCCGCTCCTACGGAAAGGATACAGACCTCGTAAAAACTGAGTGTTGCTTTAATCTGTTTATACTCAATATCAATCAATTGAATTTAAATTGGACATCTTGGACTCCATATACATGATATTTTTACCGTAGGAGCGGATTTATCCGCGAACAAGGCGAACAATGAACATAACGACACATTTATTCCATCCATACGGCATCCCAATGGGGATAATTGCCAATATCGGAAACCAAACCGGCACGCAGGGGATTGGCGACCATATACCGGGCCACCTGCCGGATATCCTCTTCCCGACGTAATGCGTGATCATGATATCCTGCCTGCCAAACCCTGCCAGATGTTCCCTGATACCGGTTTACCCGCCTTGCCACTCCACCCTTCATGGCATGCATAACAGTGGCCAGGTCACTTTGCTGTAATTGTACCAGCCAATGGACATGATCCGGCATGATGACAAAGGCCAGGGTTGTCGCAATACCTCGTTCCTGTTGCAGGCGTAGCCCTTGTATACAGAGACGGGCTGCGTGAAAATCCGAGAATATCGGCCGGCGTTTATAGGTGATGGTGGTCAGCAGGTAACAATGATACGGTAAAGAGCAGCGATGCCTGCGTAAATTCCTGCTATGAAATTTATGCATTTTACTATTTTTGTGTCTATTTTCAAGAATTGTTCGAGGATAATCATTCGCGGACAAATCCGCTCCTACGGGTATTCTTTCCGTGGGAGCGGATTTATCCGCGATAATTAAATTTCAAACGCCCCATGCCGAAGAAAACCAATCACCTGCCTGATCACCTCTTTATTCGTCATAATAAACGTATGGCCGTGCGGGACAACCAGAAAATCCCGCATACCTTCCAGGCGGGCTGATTGTACCGAAACCTTGCCGTCATTGGGCTTGGCAACCATTGAAGAAAACAGCGGATCAAGGGTTCGATTGCCGGTAATGATACCCACTGGAAAATCAGCAGGACCAAGGCTGTTGGGCGCCGAATCGGGATCTGTTCCCAGGGAACATCCTCCAGGACCATTAAACCGGCGAAACCACCATTTGTCACCCAATTTATCCACAATTTCAGTCCCGTAGTTGGGCGGGGCCAACATAACCACCCGGCCGAGATTTGCCACCACATGCCTGGCCAGGTAGTACCGCACCAGGATACCGCCCATGGAATGGGTGACAAAATGTATCTTTTGTAATTTTTTTTCACCCGTCTTCCGGAAGCATGCCTCCATCGCCAAAGGGATATATTTTTCAGCAAGATAGCCGACCGGATATTTACGCGAGGGATAGCCCATGTTGCAGGTCAGGTAGCCGGCTTTTTGCAGGGCTTTTTCCATACGACGCATGGAGCCGGTCGTTCTGGCCAGGCCATGCAGCAGGATAACACATTCTTTCTTCTCCATCCCTTCGCTCCTGTTCGCGGATAAATCCGCTCCTACAATTTTCTGCTAACCAGCATTTCGCGTATGGGTACTGGGAGAAACCCTTGCAAAGATGCTGTCAGTTCCTGCTCATGGCGTTGCCACCAAACTCCAAGCAGAACGATTCCTAGGCCGATAAGAGTAAGTGATAGAGGAAAAAACCAGGAATCTTTGAAGATTGTCGATGCCAGATGGCCAAGATACAGGGTGATGCCCAGGGCGCCGAAAATCACAAAAACCCTGCGTACCAACAGAAGGCCGAAGGCTATCAGGCCCAGGTTTACCAGCATATAACAAAACCGGGACCACTCACCCGAAGAATCCATTGACGTCAAGCCGCCCCAAAAGGTCATTACCCCGAAGATATAAAGCCAGAATGCATAATCAGCGGATTTTCGAGATCTGATATCAACGAAAAAGGCAAGGACAATGTGAGCAACCCCAAACCAGACCGATACCAGGGATGCCAGTTCACGATCAATCCTACCGCCGGTCAGCATGGCCGTCAGGTCCATGGACATATACCAGAGGGTGGCACCAATGGGCATCAATAAAAATGGATACCGGTATCGCCAGGCGATGACGGCGCCTGCTGCCAGGGTGCCAAGCTCCATAAAAATCCAGTGGTAGCGGATATAACGATGATAATCACGATAGACGGCATCAGGAACCCACCAGCCCATGCCTTTTTGCAACCCGTATATGGCAAGCGGGGTCAGGGCCACGACAAAAACCGCGCAGATACCGGCCGGTACATGGAGTTGTTGCCGTTCAAAAACGCGGGTGAGAAAAAGACCACCGGCAGCGTACAGGCAGGAGATGATAAAAATTCCCCAGCCACCAAAGGCCTCCCAGCCAAGATTCATAAACAGGGTCATGGCACCGATGGCAAGCATGCCCCCCAGATAATAAAGAATATGGGTGAAATCAAAACGCGGCCCCGGCCCTGGATGTGACTGGGCAAAGGAGAGAAGTTTTTTGACCTGCCCACTGCTGATTATTCCCTTTTTCGCTGCATCACTGAGCTGTTCGGATGTAATTTTCATGATTTTCCCTCTGGTATGGTTGCGGACGACAGGTTGCCAGGCATGATGACTTCTGCACAAGTATTCATCCATCAAGTATCGACAATCATCTCCTGCACACTGCGATAATTCGTCTTGCCGGTTCCCAATAAAGGAATCTCTGTAACCTGCTCTACACGGCGGATATTATGCAGGGGAGAGAGTCCTCCCTTGCGCAGGGCCTGGTTTATCCGTTGCCTGGATATATCGGCGACCGTAAGCAGCACCAGTTCAGGATGGTCATCATCGGTTACCGCAACTGCAAGGGTTGGTTCCTGGTAATCCGTGCCGAACTCGGCAACAAGAATCTCTTCAATAGCCGGCAGTGAAATCATTTCACCACCCAGTTTGACAAATCGCTTGAGCCTTCCGCTAAAGGTGAGCAGACCGTCCGCCCGCCTGGCGACCAAGTCACCGGTATCATACCAGTCTTTGCCGTCATGGGTGACAAAGGGCGAAGGCGCCTCGCCCAAATATCCGGCAAAGACATTGGGCCCACGCACCAGCAGACGTCCAGTACCTGCAGCCCGCACGACCTCGCCGGTTTCCGGATGCAATAATATACCCTGTATGGAGGGCATCAGATAGCCTATGGTCCCGGCAACCGGGGTCTGGGGCCTATTGACGCTGATCACGGGCGAGCACTCGGTTACCCCGTACCCCTCGCAAAGAACCGCTTCCGGAGCCTGGTCGGCAAGGCGGTCAAACAGCGGTTGCGGGCATTTCTCCGCCCCGGAAAAAACAAGGCGCAAGGAGGCTGGCTCTCCTTCGTCCGCCTGGTGAAGGATGTTCTGTAAAAAGGTCGGAGTGGTGATAAGCGTTGTCACCCGGTGTGAGGCTATCAGTCTGGCCAACTGCCTCCCCTCGGTGGGATTTGGCCAGTACACGGTGCGCAAACCGGTACAAAGCGGCAGGATCACGGTTCCCGCCAGGCCCAGGGAATGGAAAACCGGCAGGATGCCAAGCAGTCGGTCATTGCTCTGTAGCGCCAATATCCTGCTGACATCACGGCCATTGGCAAGAAAATTTGCATGGCTCAAGGGCACGGATTTTGGGTGTGACTCGGAACCCGAGGTAAAAAGAATAGCAGCGGTTTGGGCGATTTTTGCTCTGCCCAGGAAAAGCTGCGGAAACCTGCTTTTCAAAAAAACCGCACCCTTTGCCATGATCCCTACCCCTGCGGCAAGATCTTCAAGATAGACCCAGGAGATACCGATATTTTGCAGATCAACCCCCTGATTATGCAGACGTTCGACAAATTTCCTGGAGCTGATCACGTGGCTGACCCCGCAGTTTTTCAGGCAGTACGCCACCTGACCGCTGCCTGCTGTCCAGTTCACCATCACCGGTTCACGACCCGCAAACATGACGGCAAGATAGCTGATAACCGCGCCGACCGAGGCGGGTAGCATGATGCCGATTCGTTTTTCCGGAACTTTTCTGATTTGGGGCAACAGGGCAAAAATCGCCATGATCAATTGGCGATAGGTTTTATCACCACTTATCTGGTCAGTGACAATAACCATATCAGGAGTTTTTACCGCCTGCTGTAGAAACAGCTCTGCTATAGTGGTGCCTTCGGAAAACTCAAGCGGTTGTTCCGTAATTTCTTCAAACCAGGCATTACTTGGTGGTTTCAGGGCGGTAAAGGATGATTCCGGCATGATACCACCGGCGGCAAGGATACAATCAGCAACGATCTGCAAACCATCAAGATGCTCTGCACCCACTCCGAACTCCTCACCAAGAAAGGCGCCGAACTCCACCAGCACCAGGCTGTCCATGGCCAGATCGCGGGCCAGATGGTCCCCCTCGCAAATTCCCTCTATCCCCGCAAGCTCTGCGAGTCTTTCCAGCACCAGCTTCCGGGTCGCTTCCGGCACCTGAGAGGTATCCTGCTTGGATTGCGTCACTGGTTTTTCTTGTATTACTACAACTTTTCGCTGAAAGGGAAGATAGGGAACCTGCATACAATGTTGGTCCACACTATTGAAAAAATTTTCCAGGTAGCGATTGATGGTCATCTTGTTTGCCTTCCGAGGAAAATCGACGGCCTCTTGAGCCTCGATCACGACAGGCCTGCGGGGCATGAAAAAAATCCCTGCTGCCAACAGACGAAAAAGATGCTTCTTCATATTTCCAGCCAGCGAGGGTAATCCACCGGCCCTGCTGAAACTTGATCCCCACAGTCCCGTGGTCCGCAACAACACGATACGTACATCGGGCACGGCTGTAACTATCTGGGCTACGGCGGAATTGGCACCCAAATCTTCCCTGGGACCGCGCATCAGCCGACCGGCGGGATAGAGCAATACATTGTCACCCTGGTTCAGCGCCCGCACCACCTGTTCAATACCAGCCTGGACCTGGGTTCGTTTTTCCCGGCCACCGGTCGACAGATCCGGGATGACGATTGTCCGCATCAGGGAGGCGATACTGCGGACAAACATTCGGTCTACCTGGGCCTCATCGGCCAGGGGACGGGGTTGAAACCGCGTAAAGAGTCGTGTCATCACGATCACGGGATCAATCAGGGCCGGATGATTGGGAAGAAACAGGATCGGTCGTTTATCGTGTTGTATGGTTTCCAGTCCCTTGACCGTAACGCGGT
>WGCP01000217.1 GCA_015493715.1 Desulfobulbaceae bacterium | reverse complement strand
GATGAGATTATCACCATGTCGCTGATGAAACGGGATACGCCGGTGTACTATGACGGCGAGGCGGGAATCCTCCACTCACTCTACTTCTCACCGGGTGACAGTATTGACCAGGGAGTTCCTCTTATCGGCGTCTGTCCTGAAGAAAAGCTGGCCATTGTTCAGAAAATTATCACCAGAGTTAAAGCAGAGTGGGAATAGGAATTCGTGCTTTCTCATGCCGCCCTTTGTCGTCTCGCCGCAGAGAAGGCGAGAGATGCGGACTACAGCCCTGATGTGAAAAAGCGGATTCTTCGCTACGGCGCTCCCGTTGGTTCTTCTCTTGCCCATTATCATCAATTACCCCGCTGCATGGATCTGCTTCGTCGTCGGGTCCGGGATAACACCGCGCCGTCACCGGCCACCGGTTGCGTTGTGTGGGCTGATCGGCTGACCGGTTCCAGCGGTCGGTTCAGCCGTTCCTGGCATGCCCCGGTCGGCGGCCTTTATCTTGCCTTGCTGTGGGCGGACACCCTCCTGCCGGATTTCAGCCGTCAACTTCCCTTTGCCGCCGGTATTGCCTGTTGTGAAACCGTGCAGGAGTTTCTCTCTGCCGCCCGTCTGCAATGGGTCAATGATGTCCGGATCAGGGGGAAAAAGATCTGCGGCATTCTCAGCGAAACGGTGCCGACAACAGATGGCGAACAATTTCATCTGATCGGCATCGGTATCAATGCAAATACCCAGCAATTTCCACAAGAATTAGAGGCGACTGCCACCTCCCTTTGTCTGGAAACCGGGGCGGAGGTTGACCTTGACAGGCTCTGTACTCTGCTGCTGGCCCGGCTGCAATGGAATTTTGGTTTGTTATATTATTCGGAAGAACGGTTTCTTGCTGATGGCCGGGCCAGTAGTGGTGAAGGGAAAAGTTTACTTCTCCGGCGCTGGCAAGAGTTGAGTGACACCTTGGGCAGGACGGTTACCTATGGGTATGATGTGCAGACCAAACCGCTGTACCGGGCCAGGACAGTCGATATTGATGCAGCCGGAGGACTGGTTATGCAGTTGTCTGATGGCTCGAGGATTATCGAATATTCCGGCGAGATATCCTATGATATGGATATATAATCATGGCTCTTCCTGAAGTTACAATTTACACCGATGGCGCCTGCAGCCCGAATCCCGGGGTTGGCGGCTGGGCCGCTGTTTTGCTCAAAAATGGTGGGTTATTTCAGGAATTGAGCGGTCGGGAAGAAGAAACAACCAACAACAGGATGGAGTTGGCAGCCGCCCTGCATGGATTGCTGAGCCTTAAGGAGCCGCACCGGGTGATCGTCATTACCGATTCCACCTATGTGAAAAACGGCATCTGCTCCTGGATGAGCGCCTGGAAAAGGCGCGGCTGGCTGACGTCAACCCGGCAGCCGGTTAAGAATCGTGATCTCTGGGAACAGCTGGATCAGGTCATCAGGGAGCACCGGGTTGACTGGCAATGGGTGCGCGGCCATTCCGAGGACCCCTGGAACGAGCGTGCCGATGCGCTGGCGGTTGCCGCCAGGAGCGTGCGAATCCAGGAACAGACCGGCGAGGTTGAACTCACAAGACCCGGCAATGACACAATCGCCGTTTTTTGCGGCATCACCTATGCGCCCAGCCGTGGGGTAGGGTCCTGGGCCGTCATTCTCTCGTATAAGCAGTATGTGAAAGTTCTGGGAGGATCGGGCGAGGGAGATTCCGCCAACCAATTTCATCTTCAAGCACTGATTGCGGCCCTGTCGGCTCTGAAAAAGGATGTACCCGTCACCGTCTACACCACCTCCGGTTATCTTCGGGACGGCGTACACTGCTGGCTTGCCGGCTGGCAGCAAAGGGGCTGGATGACCAGCCAGGGAAAGGAGGTCGGCAACCGGGATCTCTGGCAGAGGCTGGCCGTTCTGGTCGGCAGATTTTCAGTGGATATCCAGGTCGTCACACGTAAAAACGGTTTTTGTCTGCTACAGGAGGCCAAGGAACTTGCCCGGGAGTGGCAGTGATTGCCTCCCGCCGACGGCATTAAGGGGTGACTATCCATGCCTGGATTTCCCTACTCCTTGTCCGTGACTGCAGCGTATCCGTTTGGGTTCATTGACTGCCAGCGCCAACTGTCTTCGCACATTTCTTTCAAGCCTCGTTCGGCCTGCCAGCCTAATTCGCGCCGCGCGAGCGAAGGATCGGCATAGCACTGAGCAATATCTCCGGCCCTTCGGGGGGCAATTATATAGGGGATTTTTCTGCCGCTGGCCTCTTCAAAGGCCTTGACCATATCCAGAACCGAATATCCCTGCCCCGTTCCCAGATTATAGGTAACGACGCCGGGCTTTTCCGTTAGTTTTTCCAGGGCGTTGAGATGACCAACGGCCAGGTCGACCACATGGATAAAATCCCGTACACCGGTGCCGTCATGGGTAGGGTAGTCATTGCCGAAGACCGAAAGCTCGGATAATTTACCCACAGCCACCTGGGAGATGTAGGGCATCAGATTGTTAGGGATCCCATTGGGATCCTCACCTATGCGGCCGGATTTATGGGCGCCGACCGGATTAAAATAACGGAGCAATCCGATGTTCCAACTGTTGTCGGCAACATGAATGTCGCGCAGGATGTCCTCGATCATGGCCTTGGTGCGGCCATAGGGATTGGTGCAGGAGAGCAGAGGAAATTCCTCAGTGATAGGCACGCTTGCCGGGTCGCCGTAGACTGTTGCCGACGAACTGAACACTATGTTTTTAATACCATATTTTTCCATTGCCCGGCAGAGATTGAGGGTGCCGGTAATATTGTTCTGGTAGTAGAGCAGGGGCTTTTCCACCGATTCACCCACGGCCTTGAGCCCGGCAAAATGGATAACGCCAAATGCGTCCTTGTGGGTACGAAAAAACCGGTCCAAGGCATCGGGATCAAGAAGATCGGCCTGGAAAAATTCCACCGACTTTCCCGTCAGTTTTTCTACCCGTCGTAATCCTTCCCGGCTTGCATTGGAGAGATTATCAATAACGGTGACCTGATAGCCGCCATTGAGCAGTTCCAGGCAGGTATGGCTGCCGATATAGCCGGCGCCGCCGGTAACAATGATGTGTTGCATTCTTTTCTCCCTGTTATTCGTCACGATTTTTTCCAGGCGCCCTCTACTATAACCTGTTCGACTTCAAATGGAAATTCTGATATGATAAGTTTTCATGAATAATTGATAAAGCAGCCAATGTGAACCACATAGAGGAAGATAAAATGCCGTATGTTAATATCCGGGTCGCTGGGAAATTAAGTCGTAAACAGAAAAAGAAAATTTCTCGGGGCGTGACAAAAGTCATTGCCCGTGAGGCGAAAAAGCCCAAAGAATCCATCATTATTTTTATCGATGAGGAGCAGCGGGAGAATATTGCCAAGGGCGGTGTTCTGCTTGACGAGAGATAGCCATGGTTCCTGTTGAAGTTCAGGAGCAGGCCCGCAATCTCCGGAAAGAGCTCGATTATCATAATTATCGCTATTATGTCCTGGATGATCCGGTTATTGCCGATGTCGAATATGATCGGTTGTTTCGCCGTCTGCTTGAACTGGAAGAGCGCTATCCCGAGCTTGTCACGCCGGATTCGCCGACCAGACGGGTCGGCGGCAAGCCCCTGTCCCGTTTTGAAGAGGTACGTCATGTCTCTCCGATGCTCAGTCTGGACAATATCTTCGATAGGGCCGAGCTCAAATCTTTTGAAGAAAAACTGCACCGTTATCTGAAAACCAATGAACATCCGACCTATATCGCCGAGCCCAAAATGGATGGCCTGGCTGTGGAGCTGGTCTATGAACAGGGGATGCTTATGCTTGGAGCAACCCGGGGAGACGGCCTGATTGGGGAAAATATCACCCCGCAGCTGAAAACCGTGCAGGATATTCCCTTGAGGTTGCATGGTGAAGGGACGGTATCCTCCGGGCAGTTGGTTGTTCGGGGAGAGGTCTACATGGGTAAGGAGGGTTTTGTGGAATTAAATCGTCGGCGGGAGGCTGCCGGTGAGCCCTTGTTCGCCAATCCGCGAAACGCCGCTGCCGGTTCATTGCGCCAGCTTGATCCACGAGTAACAGCAGAACGTGGGCTTCGTTTTTTTGTCTATGCCGTGGCCGATATTGATGCCGTGCCCTGTGCGCGTCAGAGTGAGCTGTTCCCCTGGCTGTCCAAACTCGGTTTTGCCGTTAATCCGCATATAAAACTCTGCCATGGTCTAATGGAGGTGGAACAGCGCTACGATCATCTTCTGGAGATTAGAGAAAAGCTCTCCTATGAAATTGACGGAATGGTGGTGAAGGTGGATGATTTCCATCTGCAGAAGCGACTGGGGAACACTGCCCGGGCACCGCGTTGGGCCGTTGCCTGGAAATTTCCCGCTGTTCAGGCAACGACCAGGATAATCGGCGTCGATTTTCAGGTCGGCCGCACCGGAGCGGTGACGCCGGTGGCCCTGCTTGAACCCGTAGGGATAGAAGGTGTGATCGTGCAGCGGGCAACACTACATAATAAGGATGAAATAGAACGTAAAGACCTGCGGATCGGAGATACGGTACTCATTCAGCGGGCCGGTGATGTCATTCCCGAGGTGATCAAACCTGTTGTCGAACAGCGAACAGGTAAGGAGAAACCTATTGTTTTTCCTAAGAATTGCCCGGTCTGCGGCCATCCTCTGGTTCGTCCGCACGGGGAGGCCGTCATTCGCTGCGTCAATCCTCACTGTCCGGCCCAGCGGTTGCAGAGTTTGATCCATTTTGCCGGTAAAAGCGGTGTAGATATCGAAGGGTTGGGAAAAAAGGCGGTTGAGCAGCTGATAGAGAAAGGGCTTGTCCATGATATTCCGGATTTTTTTCGGTTGAAAAAAGAAGATCTCGCCCGTCTTGACGGTTGGGGAGAAAAGTCAGCGGAAAACGTCATCCAGGCCATAGCAAAAGCCCGACGAATGCCCCTTGCCCGTTTCTTGGGCGCTTTAGGTATACGGTATGTGGGTGAGGTAACCGCCCAGCTTCTGGCCGCCCATTTTGCAACCCTTACGGATATAATGGCAGCGAAAAAGGAAGATTTTTTGAATGTTGAAGGCATAGGAGAACAGGCGGCGAGCAGTCTGGAGGATTATTTTTCAGATCCTTCCACAAAGGCCATGATTAACAAACTTCTTGCCGAGGGGGTGACGATCCTGCCGCCGTCTGATGGAGAAAAGCCTCTTGCCGGCCGGGTTTTTCTTTTTACCGGCACGCTTGCGTCCATGGGGCGCAATGAGGCCAAGCAGATCGTCAAAGAACTCGGTGGTCAGGTTGTGTCCGGGCTCAGTAATCGGGTGACTGATCTTGTGGCGGGAGAAAAAGCCGGGAGTAAGTTGAAAAAGGCAAAAGAGCGTGGTATTCGCATCTTGAGAGAAAAAGAGTTCCTGGAAATGCTGGGCAGGGCATAGCTTGTCTACCGATGCCGCTGGAGCGAAATATGAAAAAAAGATGTATACATGCTGTTGTGCATGGCCGGGTGCAGGGCGTTTATTTCCGTGATTATACCAGGAGAGAGGCCCGGCACCTCGGCGTTTGTGGCTGGGTGCGCAATCTGATTGACGGGACGGTGGAAGTGGTCGCCGAGGGGGCACCCGAAGACGTGGATCGGTTTCTTGCCTGGCTGCATGAGGGCTCACCCATGTCAAAAGTGACGGCGGTTGATTTCAGTGAAGAAACCCAATGTAATAACTATTCCTCTTTTGTCGTCCGTTATGGCTGATGGTAATGATGACGCCCAAAATTAACTGTCTAAAATTGAATCATTTACTCGTTTCGGTTATAAGATTGTTATGAAGAGAGAAAAAATATCAAAACCGGAAATATTGTCATTAACGGGTTCCGTTATTCTTGAAGGTGATGCTCTGCATGCCCTAAATCGCCTTCCTTCTGAATCAATCCAATGTGTTGTCACCTCCCCGCCTTATTGGGGCCTTCGAGATTATGGGGTTGAAGGTCAGATTGGCCTAGAGAAATCACTGACGCAGTTTATTCATAAATTGGTAACAATTTTTTCTGAAATAAAACGGGTGATTAAATCTGATGGAGTTTTGTGGCTAAATATTGGCGATGGTTATACAAGCGGTAATAGGGGATATCGTGCTCCTGATAAAAAAAATCCAGCCAGGGCTATGTCTGTCCGCCCCGATACTCCATCAGGCCTGAAGCCTAAGGACCTGCTGGGTATTCCATGGCGTCTCGCGTTTGCCCTGCAAGATGATGGCTGGTATTTACGAAGTGACATTATCTGGCAGAAACCAAATGCAATGCCCGAAAGTGTTAAAGATAGGCCATCTAGATCACATGAATATTTGTTTATGTTCAGTAAGTCTCAAAAGTATTATTATAATCGCAATGCCATTAAAGAACCTGGTGTAAATGGTAAGCTCCGAAATCGGCGCAGTGTATGGAGTATTAATACTCAACCTTTTCCTGGCGCCCACTTTGCTACTTTCCCAACGAATTTAATTGAACCTTGTATTCTTGCCACTACCCATAGAGACGATTATGTGCTCGATCCTTTTTTTGGCACTGGCACTGTTGGTGTTGCTTGCCAGGTTCACCAAAGAAAATATATCGGCATAGAACTGCACTCGGAATATGTATCTCTTGCCATGGAAAGGCTGGCACTATTGGAAAATAATATTATTAGGGTCGCTGTATAATGGCAGAAATCAATATACCTTTGCCGCAATTGCAAATAGATTTTTCCTTTGCTCTTGGACAAATACGGCAGATATGCTTACAAGAGGCTTTGCAAAAAACGGTAGCCGGGCTAGACATCGCGCAGCTCGATAGAGAATTATCGGAATATGTCCCTTCTGGAAGTTTAAAAGCCGTTGCACAACATGGTTTGCGGGGTGAATTGGTATTCCCAACCCCGTATTTATTACAAACGAATCCTCATCTTTTAGGATATTACCGTCTTTTATTGGGTTTTAGCCAAAAATCTTTTTATACTTTAAAGTTTGGGCTTACCGGTTACAAAACAATGGAAGAACGAGGGGTAATTACTAAAAAACAGCAGGATTCGTTGCCGAAACTGTGTGGGGCATTAGTGAAAAGTTTGTGCCAACTTGTTGAAGGCGTAGGCGTCAAACGGATCAGTAAAAAAGTAGTTGACGATCTAACTCTTCTTACCGTTGGCCCTCAATTGCGTGGCGGAGCAAATGTTAAAAAGGGAATAAAGGGTATTGTCAGGGTTTTTGAAGCTATTCAGAATATAGTTGAACATGCGACGATCAAATCATCCGAAAGTAATATTAAAATATTGAACGCCTCTCGGAGAATAGTTGTCATTAAATTTGCTCCTGACCCGGATATTGTCATCCAGGAAGAAATAGCCCCAGGAAATTTTCAAAATAAAATCGCCATAGAAGTCAAAGCAGGCACTGACTTTTCTAATATTCACAATCGTGTCGGTGAAGCAGAAAAAAGCCATCAGAAAGCGAAAGCTGCTGGTTATGTGGAATGCTGGACTGTTGTGAATGTTGAAAATTTTAACGAAACAATGGCGCACAGAGAATCGCCATCAACAAATCGTTTTTATTTGCTTGGCAATCTTATTTCTGAAACCAGCTCGGAGTATTTAGATTTCAAAGCAAGGATTCTTGCTTTGACTGGTATTTCCGGTAGATAATATGTGCTATCGGTTGGGACTGTTGGCTCTTCTGTGCATTGGCTTTCCTGGTTGCCACCAAAGCTCAGCTAAACCGTATCCTCTTTGATTTGATGAAGAAAAAAGTCCAAATTCCCACTGGTCGACCCCGTGGCCGTCTAACCTGTCCCGTTTGCGGCAACAATGAAGATTTTCTCGAACTGGCGCAGAATGTCACCGTGACCACCCGCTACCGGCAAAATGATGACGGTAGCTTTACGCCTGAGGAGAATGAGACTGATATCCATGGCGAGGTCGTGTTGTTGTGCGGCAAGTGCAACGCCGACATGACCGGTTTTCATAGCCATTTTCTGGATATGATTTTCTAATCGACATGGCCGGTCGTATTATCACCGATAATCGGACACTGTTTGCCGATTTCCACTCCCTGCAGGCCGGTGATATCGTTGTCGGCCGTATTCGTCTTCGTCCCGGCGAAGAATCCCTGCTGCTTGATCTTGTCAGTCGGGGCATCCAATTGATTCCATCTGCGACCTCTCAGTTATGCAGCCGTTCCAAGGCATTGCAGGCCAGGCTGCTGGGCTGCTACATGGGGCCTGGTACCGGCGTCGCCTATGATCTGCATGATATGCTGCGTCTTGTCGGTGAATATGACGAGGCAACTCCTGTTATCTGTAAACTTGATCGGGCCAATGCCGGCACCGGCATCCTCCATTTTTCTTCCATTGAAGATGTCTATACCCAGACGGTTCTGGGGAGTCTGCGTTTTCCCTTTGTTGTCCAGCCATTTTATTCGGATTGCAGGGATGTGCGGGTGGTTGTACTCGGAGAAAAGGTGGAGGCCTATGAAAGGCATAATCCGAATAATTTTCGGCATAATCTCCATTTCGGAGGCGTGAGCAGTCCCTGGCCGCTATCGGAGATGCAGACGGCGATTTGCCGCCGGATTATGGCACGGGCTGATTTTCCCTATGCGCATATTGATCTGTTGGTTCCACCGACGGGGGAGGTTTGGTTGACTGAGATCAACCTGCGAGGCGGGTTAAAAGGGGCTGTTTTGACCCAGCAGGATTATCTGCAGCAGGTGGAAAAAGTGCACAAGCAACTTGTGGCGGAGCTAACGGGCCGTATTTGACCAACTTACAATGGGCCGGACGGGGAACTGAAATGGGGAAATGAAGAAGGGCTTCAGGGGTAAAAAAAGGTAACTCTTCAGATAGATATAAAAACCTTACAAAAAAAAAGGAAGACTGCCCTAAGCAGCCTTCCTTTTTTTCACAAAGTGAGGTGTAGTCGTATTAGACGCAACCGGTTGGTTTCGGCAGGCCGGCCATTTTACAGGCGCCTTTACCAGGTCCGGAGGGGAACAGCTCATAGATACGTTTCAGCGGAAAACCCGTTGTCTTGGAGAGGATACGCACCATGGGAGCAATACCGTTCTTCTTGTAGTATTCCTGCAGGGAATCAATAACCTTCTGATGCTCATCGGTGATCTCACTGATTCCTTCAACGCTCTTTACGTAATCAACCCAGTTTTCGTTCCATTCCTCAGCGCCGTTGAGTAAGAATCCGTCTTCATCAACCTCATAACTCGTGCCATTGTGCTCAATTGTTGCCATTTTGTTCCTCCTTAGACAATTATATGGATTTAAAAAATTTTTCGAGTAAAAAACATGAATTTCTTACTCTAACTAATATTTTTTGTCAAGTATGGCCATTTATTTTTTCCGGGATGAAACAGGTGTTTTCCTGCATATCGTCGGTGGAATTATTCCATTTTCAACGATAATAATCTGTTGTTTAAAGAGGGACCGGAGAATTCATTCCAGCCCCGCTTTCATGTCGAGATCTCTGATGTGCATTTTTCACTGGTAACTTGCCTGAAAATTGAACATAATGCATTTTTCGTGCGCAGGCCGTTTCGCGCCGTATTATCGTTCCTCCATGGAGTTTGTATATTATGTTGAGATTTTTACGAAATAGAGCCCAATCAACGTTGATTCAGGGGCTGGTTCTTTTAATTGCGGTGGTCTTTGTTTTCTGGGGTGTCGGCAGCAGCATGAGGGGAAATCGTAACTCCATTGCCGTTGTCAATGGACAGGAGATTTCCATTCAGGCGTATCAGCGGGCCTATGATCAGGCCGTTGAGAAATATCGCCGCCAATTTAACGGCCAGGTTCCCCCGGGATTTTTCGATAAAATTAATTTAAAAGGCCGTGTTGTCGGCCAGTTGGTTCAGGAAGAACTGCTGCGGCAGGGAGCTGCCGCCATGGGTCTGAAAGTCAGCAAGGAAACCATACAGCACCAAATTGAAAAAATGGCTGCCTTTCAGAAGGATGGTCATTTTGATCTTGATCGATATAAAAAAATTCTTGCCCGCAATCGGTTGACACCCACTTCCTTTGAAGGCAGCCTGCTCAATGATGCATTGACAAAACGTGTTGTCCAGGCAGTCGGTTCTTTTGCGGTATTGCCTGAAAGCGAATTGAATACATGGATTGCTTTTGCCGATGAAGAGATCAAGCTTGCGGTCAAAGAAGTGAAAAGCGCTGATTTTGAAGACAAGGTGGAGGTCAAGGATGCCGAACTTGCCGCCTGGTATGAGCAGCATAAGCAAACATATACCACCGAACCGAAAATACGGGTGCAGTATCTCCTCTTTGATGCCGACAAGGCCATGAAACAGGTACAGGTGAGTGATGACGAGCTGAAAGCCCGATATGAGAAGGAAAAGGATGCCTATCGAACCCCTGAACAACGCCATGCCCGTCATATTCTGATTAAAGTAGACCAGCAGGCGGACGAGCAGACAGTGGCCGCAAAGAAAAAAGAGGCCCGGAAGATTCTGGCCCTTGCCAAGGCAGGCAAAGATTTTTCGGCCCTTGCCAAAAAATATTCTGAGGGGCCGACCGGCAAAAACGGCGGAGATCTTGGGTTCTTTCCTCGTGGCAGGATGGTTAAACCTTTTGACGATGCTGTCTTTTCTCTTCATCCTGGTGAAATCAGCGGTCTGGTACGCTCTCCCTTTGGTTTTCATATCATAAAGCTGGAGGAAATTCGTCCGGCGATGACCCGTTCTTTTGCCGATGTCAAGAATGAACTGGCTGAGAAAGTGAAAGAGGAAGAGGCAAAGACCCTGGCCTTTAAAAATGCCTCCTCTGCCTATGAGGGCATCATGAGAGCGGGCAGTCTGGAGAAATATGGCAAACAGAAGGGAGTGCAAGTCGTTCAAACGAATTTTTTCTCCCGTTCCAGTCTTGCCGGCGGCATTGTGTCGGATCCCGCCTTTGTTAAGGAGGCCTTTTCCTTGGGCAAAGGAGAGCTCAGCTCCCTGGTTGATGTCAAAAAAGGATATGCGATCCTGTTTGTTGAAGATGTCAAACCTCCTGTTGTGCCGCCTCTTGCCGATGTACGAAAACGGGTTGTCAGCGATTACCGGATGGAAAAAGCGGTTGTTTTCGCGCAAAAAACAGCGGATAAGCTGCTTGCGCAGGCAAAAAAAGAGGGAAGACTTACCGGAAAGGATGTTCATCAGACGGATTTTATCAAACGTGGTACGCCACGGACGGAAAATGTACCCGGTGAGATTATCAAGGATGCCTTTTCCCTGTCTCCGAAAACCATGTTTTGCGAGCATCCGCTCAAAGTAGGCGATAACTATTATCTTTATCAGATCGCGGAGCGTCGGCAAGACAGTAAAACCGTGAATGCAAAAATAAAGGAACAGCTCCGCAAACAGTTACTTGCCGACCAGCGAACCCGGTTGCTTATGGATTGGCTGGCTGATTTACAGAAAAAGGCGGAAATATGGACTAATGATGCAATTCTCAAGTAAGGCCACTTTGAAAAAATGCTATTTTGCCCAATTTCTGTGTCACAGCAAAAAAAACTACTCACATCCGGATAATATGCTGCGCTTACCTGAACTTGAATAAAATATCTAATTTTTCAAGGTACCCGTAAGAGATAGTCCATGGCCGGATTGTCGGTTTTATGATATGGACAGGCCCCTTGCAGCGCAGGGGGCTTTTTTATTGGCGACCCATACCTCAACGAGGCATTATTTTTATTTTTTTCTACTGTCTATTCAGGACGATTTTTTATGAATGCATCTTCTGACCTGAAACACGATTTTTCTGAACTCGAACCGTTCGATCACTACCTGCTGCAATGTGTCTCCATTATCTATGAACCGGTTTCGGTTGCATTTCTAACCAAATGTATCAGCCTTGCCGGGAAGTATCAGGTCAGCCGGACCGAGATAAAGGAGAGTATTGATCATCTGCGTGAAGCGGGTTTCTTGAATCTGCACAATCAGTGTGTGCCTGAATTATCTGAATCCCTTCTCCGGCGGAGTGAGCGGGAGGGTTGGTTTGCTGCGTTTGCGGGACTGGTTGAAAAGGAAGCGCCTGTTTCCTATATGTATGGAAAATGGGCGACCCGATGCTGGCGGGCCATGCGCCAGTTTCGCATCGGCGTCTATACCTGTGATTTTGATAAAATTGATGAGAGTGGACAATTTCTCGCCCAGCACTGCGGCAGTCGTCTGGAAATGGAATCTCCGGCTGTTCAAATAGTTACCAACCCTTTTGATGCCAAGTGGTTTGGAGGGTTGCCCGGCTCAATGCAGTTTTTTCTGCTCGATCAGATTTTTCGTTATTCCATGGAGCGGCTTGTTCATTTTCCCGAGGTGCTTAACTATCTTGAAGATGACACGGCGCTAACAATTTCTACGATTGAGCAAGTTCCCTTTCATCGCATGCTGGCCGGATACTACCTGTTTCAGGGCCGGTTTGATGCGCTGCAGGCCCTTATCGGCCGGCATGGCGATTCTTTTTTAGGGTCGGGATTTTCCGGAACGACCACTTTCCTGTTGGGTGAAACCGAGGCCGGACTAGCCTCTTTTGAGGAAGATCTTGAACGTTTGAATCAATACGCCGGCCAAGGTGGAACCTTTTTTTTCGGCCTGACCGGTATCTTCTGTATTCTGGCCCTCCTCTCGCGGGGACAGGAGGGCGACCTACGGGCGGTTATCGGGGCCACAACCATTGTCCTGGCCTCCTGTAAGGGGTGCCCTGAAGAACTGCCTTTTCTCTTTCTGGATGCCTATGCCCGTTCCGTTGAGGATGATATTCCCGATATGCTCGCCCTTTCCGAGCAGTTAAAGGCGGAGGAGCGCAGTCTTTCCACGCTCATTTCCATCCTCTGTCTGCACTGGATGGGAGTTGAGATCCCTTCGGAACTGCAGAAGGCCCTGAATGCGATCTATGTTCAGGCAAGGGAGAACGGTTTCCTCTGGCTTGCTATGGAGGCGGCGGAACTGCTGGCCACAATAGATCCGCTACGGGAGGAGGACAGGGCCTGGGCGGAAAAGATGCGGGGAGAGCTCGGTTGCGGGACGATTGTTCATATTGTTTCACCGGATGAGTCATGGAAGCAGAGCCTGCAGGAACTTATCAAGGTGACGCGGGCGGCCAGAGGGCAGGAGCAGACCACCAGGCTTTCCTGGTTCGTCTGTTTTGCCGATAATTCGTTGGTTCTCACACCCAAAGAGCAGAAGAGAAAGGCCTCCGGTCAGTGGAGCAAGGGACGGATCATCGGTTTAAACAGACTGGCGGAGACTGATGAGTTTTCCTACCTTTCCGACCAGGACAGGGAGATTTGCGCCGCCCTTGAGCCGATCCTTGAAGGAAGCGGGAAGATTAGCGGCTATATCTTCAATATGGAAAAGGCCCTTCCTGTAATTATCGGGCATCCCTATGTTTTTCTTGAACATTCACAGCAAACTCCGGTGGAGTTGGTTGCCGGAGAACCCGAGCTGGTGGTCGAGTCGCATGGGGAGACACTGTTTATTCATTTTATACAGGATATCGGCGAGGGAGAAGTCGTGGTCTGGCAGGAAACACCGACTAGGTTTCGCATTGTCCGTATCACGGACGAGCACAGGCGGGTTGCCGAGATAACGGGCCGGGAAGGCCTGCGGGTTCCAATCGAAGCCAGTGGACAAGTACTGGACGCAATCGGTAATATCGCCTCGTTTATGACGGTGCATTCCTCTATAGATGTCGGCGGGGAGGGGCAGAATATTACCCTAGTGAGTGCAGATGCGACTCCGCATATCCATATCATCCCCTATGGCAGTGGTTTTCGTCTGGAGATGTTTGTGCAGCCCTTTTCCCATGCCGGTCCCTACCTGAAACCCGGCGTCGGTGAGACCAATATCATGGCTGAGGTCAAGGGGCGGCGTCTGCAGACAAAGAGGAATTTGCTGCTTGAAGAGGAAAAAGCGCGCGAGGTCGAGGAAAGTTGTCCCATGTTGGATCTGGCCATCGATCTTGAACAGGAGAATGAGCGGGAATGGCATCTGTTGGATCCGGAGGAATGTCTGCAGGCCCTGTTGGAGATTGAAGAGATTCGTGACCGGGTTGTTCTGGAATGGCCGGAAGGTGAAAAGATCGCCGTGCGTAGGCAGACCGGCGTCAATCAATTGAATCTCAATATCCGGACCAGTCAGCAGGACTGGTTTTCTCTGAGCGGACATTTGCAGGTCGATCAGGATGAGGTCATTGAACTTAAATCTCTGCTCGAGCAGGTAAAAAAATCCCACAGTCGTTTTATTCCCATGGGGGACGGTCAATTTATCGCCCTGACACAGGAGTTTCGTAATCGCCTGGAAGAGCTTATCCTCTTTGGCGAAGAGGGGCGAGCTGAGAATGAAATTTATGTGCATCCCCTGGCGGCCCCGGCCCTGGAAGAGCTGACCCGGCAGGCAAAAACGACCGTTGATGACGGTTGGCGTGAGCGTTTGCAGGCAATCAACGAGGCCCAGGATTTTGTGCCCGAAGTGCCCTCGACCCTGCAGGCGGATTTGCGTGATTACCAAGTAGAAGGATTCGTCTGGATGGTTCGTCTGGCCCGGCTTGGCATTGGGGCTTGTCTTGCCGATGACATGGGATTGGGCAAAACACTGCAGTCGTTGGCCGTTATTCTCTATTTCGCCGGTAAAGGCCCGACCCTGGTCGTTGCGCCGACCTCGGTGTGCATGAACTGGGAACAGGAGGTGAATCGTTTTGCGCCGACACTGAAGATGCACATGCTCGGCAGCCTTGACCGGGAAGAGGTGATACAGGGCCTTGGTAAATATGACCTGCTGATCACCAGTTATACCCTGCTTCAGCAGGAGGTTGAGTTGCTTGAACAGGTGGACTGGCAATGTATCGCCCTTGATGAGGCCCAGGCCATTAAAAATGCAGCTACCAAGCGGTCTAAGGCGGCAAAACGGCTCAAGGCCAGATTCAAGCTCATCACCACCGGTACACCGATAGAAAATCATCTCGGGGAATTGTGGAATCTTTTTTCTTTTATTAATTCAGGTCTGTTGGGGACGTATAAAAGGTTCAATGCTCGTTTCGGTATTCCCATAGAAAAGCATCATGATCAGGATGCCCGTCGAAAACTGAAAAAATTAATCCGGCCGTTTATGCTGCGCCGCATAAAATCCCAGGTCCTTGAGGAGCTGCCGCCGCGCACGGAAATAACTTTGCGGGTGGAGATGAGTCCGGAAGAGGTTGCCTTTTACGAGGCCCTAAGGCAGCAGGCCATGGAAAATATCGAGGGGAATGCGGAAAAGACGGGCAGACATCTTCGTATTTTGGCGGAAATTATGCGTCTGCGTCGTGCCTGCTGCAACCCACGCCTCATCTCCGAAGATATAGAAATACCTTCGACCAAACTGCGAGTATTTGCCGAGGTACTGGAAGAACTCATTGCCAGCCGGCACAAGGCCCTGGTCTTCAGCCAGTTTACGGGCCATTTAGCGCTTATTCGTGAGCTGCTTGATGAAAAGGGAATTGCCTATAAATATTTAGACGGTACCACGCCCGCCCGGGAGCGGCAACGGCAGGTGGAGAGTTTCCAGGCCGGTGAAGGGGATCTTTTTCTTATCAGCCTGAAGGCCGGCGGACTGGGACTGAACTTGACGGCGGCAGATTATGTTCTTCATATGGATCCCTGGTGGAACCCAGCGGTGGAAGACCAGGCGGCCGACCGTGCTCATCGTATTGGTCAAAAAAGACCGGTTACGGTCTATCGGTTGATAACCTCCAATACCATTGAGGAAAAAATTGTCCGGTTGCATCAGGAAAAGCGGGACCTTGCCAGCTCCCTGCTCGAGGGTTCCGATGTTGGGGCCAGGATCAGTGCGGAGGAACTCCTGGAGCTTATTCGCGGGGCTTGATTGTTGCCGGAAAATTTCTAGGCCACCTTAAAAAATTGTCTTTTTGTCTAATCTCCCGGAGTCTCCGCTGCGCCCAGCTTACCAGTATATCTGCGTTTTTACTTAGCCATCATTGTGTAAATTTTACTTATTACGAAATAAGTACATGTTCACAATATGCGCCCCTTTGTACGTCTTGAATCAGGAGCAAAAAACGGCGCATTATACGGGTACGGGATAATTATTTTTTCGTAACTTCAGGAGCACCCCCATCTCCGAAGTCTCGTACTTCGCTATCTGCACGGTCAGGTCTGATCCATAGAGGAATCACTATAGTTCACAGGCGTGCCTACACAGATATGGAGCACTCCTGAATAGTTGCATTTTTTCCATCACCCCCAGTCGATTGTATTGTTTCTGCCGGGATCTCTGATTATCATTTCCAGGGATTTCCATGAATGAATGTCCTGTTGAAGGATGTGACGGCTGTAACTGCACAGTACCCGCAGGGCCTGATATGCGTTGTTTGTGGACATGTGCAGGCTTGTCAGCCTGGAGAGCTGCATCTGTTGGCCGCTGGAGAGAAATTTTAGTGTCTGTCGCGTAAGGTGCAGAGATGATCCCCTGCTATGTTGCCGGCAGCGAAGACAGAGCAGGGTGCCGTTACCCGGATATAGGGTAAAATCCGGTTGTTGCTCAATGGAACAGCCGCAGGCTGCACATCCGGAAAACTGTGGTTGATAGCCACAGGCATCCAACAGGCGTAGAAGAAAAAAAACCGCAATGACGGCATGATTTTTTGGCTGTTCCAGCGCTTCCAGGGCCCAGGACAGGAGAGTGAAAACAGCGGGGTCGCCGTCCTGGTCGCCACTGAAGCGGCGGACAAGTTCGCTGATAAAGGCGGCGGTCACATAGCCTGCATAATGACTGCGCAGGAAAAGGTGGGCATCGACCAGTTCCGCTTCGTTTAAAAAGAAGAGGGAGCCTTTTTTGGGAGGACGACAGGTGATGACAAGGGAGGTAAAGGGTTCAAGCTTGTTGACGAAGCGTTTTTTGCTGCGTTTGGCCCCTTTCGCTATGGCGGTTATTTTGCCGAGATCTCGACAGAACAGGGTAACAATTTTATCAGCTTCAGCATGAGCGGTTACTTGGAGGACAATGGCAGGGGATTGCCGGTTGGTCATTGATGAACCCGTTGATTTAATGCATTTTTCCCCGATCTCCCGGAGTCTCGCAGATAAGCGGAACGTAGTGAAGACTTCGAGCTTGCTTACCTCATTATACCAAAAAAATATTTTGTGATATCAACCGTATAGCCATGATGAAATTTTTCCGTATGCCTTGAAGTCTACGCTTATCTAACCTCGAACAAAAAATCTATTAACTATTAAATAGACAGACTCATTGCTGGTCGAAAACGTCGTCGGGAAGCAACAGCGTGGGTGGTCGGCCTTTTTCCGATACTGGGAAGGACAGCGGGGTGTCATTGAGGGAGAGGGTTGCGGATTTCGGTGTATCAAAAATTATTTTAAGCTGTTGTCTTGCCTGCCAGTGCGCGGCCTGGCCGCTTGTATATCTCTTTTTGATAGGTTCTTCGCCGTCAACCGATACCGTAACCTTACAGTCTTCAATAAAGTGGGCCGTAAGTCTGTATGGAAATTCAGCCTGCTCCGCTGATGCGGATGCGTCTCTTCCCGTCATTGCTCCCGATCCCTGCCCAGGTAACGTATTGTTCTCCTCGGGGGCATCGTTTTTTGTCGGCTGGCCCTTTTCGTCAGTTGCCTGCGATTCATCTCCTCCAAACATCTTTTGAATGGAAACCTGCATGCTGCTGGTCTGTTTGGACAGAAAAGCAAAGGGGTTCCATGATGTATAGAGACAGAAACCGGTAAAAGAAAGGACAATAGCGGCAAAGAGTAACAGGGCCACCGTCGCCGACGAGATATGAGAAGGCTCGGCAAATTTTTTCGGAGCCAATGTGGATGGCGGAATTATTTTTATTGCCAGGCTCTGCGGCCTGGATCCGGTAGAATGTTTTTTGCGTTCAGCAAGAAGTTCAGTGGCGATTTTTCCGCCGTTGATGCCGAGATAATTGCCATACAGGGTAACCAGGCCACGGACAAAGGTGTCTGCGGGAAGCTGGTCAAAGGATGCCTGCTCAATGGCTCGGATATTTTTGATGGAAATTTTGGTCGACTCGGATACCTCCTCGACGCTGATATCCTTGTCCTCTCGTAATTTTTGCAGGTAACGGCCCGGGGTAATCTCCGTGTCGCGTCCCGGAGAAGGATGCTTGTCACTCATGCCTGGACCTCAAGAGAATTTTTCCGTTTTTCATTGCATGTTGTTTGCTATTTTCCTTGGAAAACTCTGATGTAAGATTGTGCACGCAGTTCTTTCATCCAGTTTTTATAGAGCTTCTGCATCTCTTGTCGGTAGAGTATTTCACGGATTTCATCCTTGACGGATTCATAGGGTACCTTAGTGATAATCTGACCCTCCTGACTGGAAAGCAGCTCGAAAATCTGGTATCCTGCCGGCGTTTCAACAATTCCGCTTATCTGGCCTGGTTTCAGTGCGGTTACCGCTTTGCGCATGGAATCGGCCATCTCTTCAGCACGAAATACGCCGATGTCGCCGCCATCGGATGCCGAAGGTAGATCTGAATACTCTTCTGCAAGTTTTTTAAAATCCTTGCCGGCAACGGCAAGACTATGGACCCGTTGTGCCTTTTTCAAAGCGGCTTTCTTTGCCTTTTTCAGGTCTGCTCCGGTTTTGTCCTTGTCCCATGAACAGCCTATCTGCAAAATATAATAGCCGCCGTCACCGACCTGTTCCGTATAGTGCATGTCGTAGTAATCGATAATTTTTTTTTCAGGAATGATCACCTTGGAACGTACTGCGACATTGACGAGTTTTGCGCTGAGTATCTGATCCTTCAGGTCTTCTCTGTACTGTTTCTCACTCAGTCCCATGGCGGCAATCTGTTTGCGGAACTGTTGAGTGGTCGTGTGGTTTCGGCTCAGAATTCGCTGCAGGGCCTTGTTGACCTCCTCGTCAGAAACAGTCATTTTGTATTTATTGGCCTCCTGAAGGAGCAGTTTTTTGTCTATGAGTTTTTCAATGATGGTTTTTCTGGCCTGCAGGAGCCGTTCGCTCAGTTTGCCGGGGGGCGTCTGTTCCGCTATCCGGGTAAAAAGAGGTTTGCCCACTTCGTTGACTTCGGAGAGAGTGATGACATCATCGTTGACGGCAGCCACGCAGCAGTCAACCACCTCTGCGGACAGGGGCGCTGCTGAATAGATAAGAAGAAGGACCAATGTACAGAATATATAGATATGTTTCATTGTCGAGATTGTTTTGTTGATGTTGGGATATTTGTCGATGAATCGAGAAAAGATAACTCGATCCGCCACCTTTATCTACACGGAACAGGGGAAAGAGGCAAATTATTTCCTGATTGTCGTCTAATGCTCCATTTGATTGAAGGAGGAAAAGGCTGCGCCTCTTGTGACGAAAATCTGCCGACATTTGATTTGAGAGGGTCTTGTACGTTAAAGTCCATTTTTCCTGGTTAATTTCCATGGTACAAGACCTGTTGAACTTCGTTACCCGGGCGAACTCTTACGTTTGGCAATGTTTTTTTCTGAGTCATGGTGATAGTCAAAGAAACAGCGAACGGTGTCCCGTCCGAAGTATTTATAAGATTTATTTTTTGATATGCAAGCAGGATCGCCGTAAGAGGATCGTTTTTTGCATAAATTAATTGGTGCCTTGAAAAATTAGGATTTTCGTTCAAGATCAAGGGATACGAAAAATTTTACCACAGGCCGAATATTCCCAGGATAAAATTGTGAGTATGACACAGAGATTGGACGAAAATACAATTTTTCAAGGTGGCCTAATGATGGAGTAGGTGAATTCTAATAGCTTTAGGGTAAACATGATGGTTTCAGGACGATATACTTCACTTTCCGGGCTACAGGCATACGGCATGCGCTTGCAAAATAATGCAAATAATATCGCCAATATGAATACATCCGGTTTTAAGAAGGGCCGGGTTCTTCTCAGTGAAGAAAAGCCGCAGGGCGTTGCTACGCATGTTGAAGAAGTCGAAACGCCGGGCCCACGGATCATGGAGGAAACCGGGCAGGGAAGGCGAATGGTTGAGCAATCTAATGTTGATCTTACCGAGGAGCTTCCGGAAATGATGCTTAATCAGCACGCTTTGCTGGCAAATATTCGATCTTTGCAGGCCGTGGACGAAATGGAAAAGAGTGTCCTTGATCTGAAGGCCTGAGCGTGCAGGGGAATTTTTCACCACCTCGTGTTGCGAATTTGTAATTCAAGCCTTCAGTACTGAATGGTAATCTGATCTACGGACGGTTCCCTGTTGACAGAAAGATGCGTCTCGGTTTAACTGCGTCTTTATAATTGTTGCTCGTCTGGATCCTAAAATCCGTCCTCTATTTCACAGGGAGATTATATGTTTGCTGCATTTCGTTCATATACGATTATTCTCTTGTCCGTTGGTTTGCTGTTTTTTACTGGATTTTCAAGTGCATCGGCGGCTGTCGCCATGCCGCAGTTTTCTCTGCCGTCCGTGACCAACGGCAAGGTCGTTAATAGTGGAGATTTCAAGGGGGAGGTTATCCTGGTAACCTTTTTTGCTACCTGGTGTCCACCCTGTCGTCAGGAGATTCCCAATCTGGTTGAGCTATATAATGAATACAAAACCAAGGGCTTTACCGTTATCGGCCTTTCCGTTGACGAGGGCGGTGCGTCGGTGGTTGCCAAACTCGTTCAGCATGAAAAAATCACCTATCCCGTTCTGATGGCCGATCGGGCAACGGCCCGTTCCTTTGGCGGTATTGCCGGAATTCCGACATCTTTTCTGGTCAACAGGAAGGGGCATGTGGTAAAAAAATATCCCGGCTTTGTTCCCCATTCCCTGCTGGTCCGCGATATTGAGGCCGTGTTACAATAATTTTTCAGCAGAGTGGGCAGGCATGTCAGCCTTAAGTAAGTTTTTTTATTGACAACGCCTTAGTATTTCTTATATCTTATATAAGATATAATCATAGAAAATATTCATTTAATAATGAGCAGGTTTACTAATTCAATTCTTACTAAGGAGAATGTTATGAAAAAGATGCTCACTGTTGTTATGGTTGTTGCTTTTGCCTTCAGCGCCGGCAGCGCATTGGCAGGTAAAGTAAAATGTACGGTTGATAAGGTTGACGGCAGCACAGTGACCATGACCTGTAAAAAAGCTGATAAACTGAAAGCCGGTGAAGCTGTTACGGTCAAGGCCCATAAGAAAAAAGCCATCGAAGGTTGCTAATATAGATTTCTTCTTTATTGAAGATGTTGAGAACGGGTTGATGCTTTGCCATCAACCCGTTTTTTTTTGATTTTCACGCCTACGTTATATTATGGATCCCCAGACTCTTCCTGCTCCGCAAAAAGCCCTGTACGAGACGATTGCCCAAAAATATAAAGTCGCTTTTGAGCCGTTAACAATTAATGATATTCGGCTGTATTTGTTAAGAATTACCGATCTTGAACAGATCCTCGGCGGCAAGGACCCCTTGAAAGATGTATCCGATTTTCCCTTCTGGATACGTCTCTGGGAGGCGGCCCTTGTCCTGTCGGAGTTTGTCGGCGGCCGGAATTTCGCTCCCGGTACCAGTGTGCTCGAACTCGGCGCTGGTCTTGGCGCTCCGGGTCTGGTGGCTGCGGCCAAAGGATGTACGGTGACCTTGACCGATTATGAAGAGTTGATTCTCGACTTTGAGCGGGTCAGCGCTGCCGCCAGCGGCCTTGATGTTGACTGTATGCTTCTGGACTGGCTTGATCCCCCCGCCATGAAACAGTATGATGTCATTCTCGGTGCTGAAATTCTTTTTCGGAAGGAATTTTTTAAGCCTCTTCTCTCCCTTCTTGGCAAGACCCTGCGCCCAGGGGGCGCCATCTATCTGGCCCATGATATTCGTCGTAAGAGCCTTGCTCCGTTTTTGCAGATGGCGGAAGATCAGTATATTATCTCGGCCCAGAAGAAAAAGTTGAAAAGTTTTGAAGATGACAAAGAGGTGTTGCTGACCAGGCTGGTTGCCCGCTAATCATCTGTTTTTTGATAAACCAATATGGCTGGACCAAATTATACCGTCACAGCCACAATGAACGATGAAAATAGCCCGAGCCAACAACATATTGTGGACTATTTTTGGATAAACCTGCATCAGACCTCTACATTTTCAGGTCTCAGCCACAACGGAGAAGCGTAGACTTCGAAGTATGAACTTTGCCCGAAACGACATCACTTCGTGGGTGATTTTTGTTTAAATGCTATTCAGGTGAATGCGGTGTACCCTGTTTTTTTTGATATTCGTGCAAAGCGTTGCCTGGTAGTAGGCGGCGGAATGGTCGCTGAACGAAAAGTACGAGGATTGCTTCGGGAAAAGGCGGATGTCGTTATTGTAAGTCCTGCAGTGACGGGGGGGATTGCCCGCCTTGCTGCACGGGCGCAATGCTGTTGGCTCAAAAAAAAATATACGGCTGATGACCTGCATGGCGCCTTTCTTGTTTTTGCCGTCACCGATTCCCCGACAGTACAAGATCGGGTCGCGTCCGATGCCGAGGCATTGGGCCTGCCCGTTAATGTGGCCGACCAGCCCGAACGCTGCACCTTTCACGTGCCTGCTGTTTTGAGGCGTGGTGATTTGACGCTTGCGGTTTCAACCGCCGGCAAGAGCCCGGCCCTTGCCGCCATGGTTCGGCAGATGCTTGCAAAGCAGTACGGAGAGGAACATGCACAGCTTCTCTCCCTGATGGGGAAGCTTCGGCCACTGGTTATCAATGCCGCCCGCACCAGCGATGAGCGGAAATCCCTATTTCAAAAAATTCTTCATGAGGATATGATTCATTGGATCAAATCCGGTCATTGGGATAAAGTGCGGCACCATCTGCAGACGGTCTTGGGTCCGGAGGTAAATGATATTCTCAATCGGGATTAGCGATACGGATTTAACCTGCATATTTCACAAGCGATCTGCTGCAAGGCCCGAAAACATCATACCTGCGGCGTTACAGCGCAAAAAAGGATTCCTCGAAATATTTCAATATGTTTGCGAACATTTTTACGCTGTTCCTCGAAGGTCTCACTTCGTTCGCTATCTGCATTCATGGAATTTTCAGGCCTTTCGCGACGACCTTTGTGAAATATGCGGGTTAATGTCCATCACGATTTTTTCTTCAAAGGGAATCGGGCCGCAGTCGAAAACAAGCAAAAAAGAGAATGATCGATGGATGAACACGTTTTCCAACTTTTATTTTTTCACAATCTCTAACTGGGAAATCGCATGAGCTACCTGCTTTTTCAAGTGAGTTTTGTGGCCTATATCCTGGCCATGACGGTTTATCTGGTTTTTTTCTTTACCCAGAAAAAATATGTGCGCGGTCTGGCAAGAAAGTTGTTTTTTGCCGCCGCCCTTCTGCACACCGCCAATATCATTTCCCGGCTTGTTGCAGCAGGACACACGCCGATCACCAGTGTTCATGAGGTTATTTCCTTTTTCGCCTGGTCCATTGCCTGGTGCTACCTCTCTTTTCGGTGGCGTTATACGGTGAAAAATTTCGGCACCTTCTCGTCCATACTGGTTGTTCTTCTTATGCTGGTTTCCGCACTGGCTCCCCATGCAATACTGCCCCTGAGCCAGACACAGCATTCCTGGCTCTTTCCCGTTCATGCCTCACTTGCCATTGTTGCCGATGCCTTTCTTGCCCTGGCCTGTATCGGCGGGTTGATGTATCTGCTGCAGGAGAGGGAACTCAAGCAGAAAAGATTTGGTTTTTTTTATTCACGCCTTCCTTCGCTGGAGTCCCTGGATAAGCTTAATCAACACTGTCTGAGTATCGGTTTTACCTTGATGACCCTTGGCATGTTTACCGGCTATATCTGGGCTCGGCAGATCTGGGGAGGGAGAAACTGGCACTGGGATCCGAAAATCGTCTGGGCCATGATTACCTGGTTTCTTTATGCCGCGCTGATGCATCAGCGTTTCACCATGGGCTGGCGGGGCCGCCGCGCCGCCATCGTCACCATCGTTGCCTTCGTGGCTGTGCTGTTGACGCTGGTCTTTTTGTTCAAAGGAGTGCATGGTCATGGCGCGTGATACCATTGTCCTGTTAGGGGTCAATCACAAGACAACGCCCCTTGCCGTGCGGGAAAAAATGGCCCTGGCAAGCGGGTATGACCAGCCGCTCGCCGATCTGCGCCGGTTGGACTGCCTGGATGAATGCTTTCTCCTCTCCACCTGCAATCGGGTTGAGGTTCTGTTTACCTGTAATGATCCGGACTCGGCCCGTCGTCAGGTTCTTGACATGCTCTTTGCCGGCAGCGTGAGTCGGGAAGAAGTTGCCGGTTGTATTTATCAACATCGGGATGAAGAGGCTGTCCGGCATTTGTTTCTTGTTGCCTCAAGTCTTGATTCCATGATTGTCGGTGAATCTCAGATCCTCGGTCAGCTTAAAGAAGCCTATCGTTTTGCCTCGGAAAAGAAGACCAGCGGCATGGTCTTGAACAAATTGCTGCATAAATCATTTTCCGTGGCTAAAAGGGTGCGAACGGAGACCAAAATCGGGGCCAGCGCGGTTTCTATCTCTTACGCCGCCGTTGAGTTGGGGAAAAAGATTTTCGGTGATCTCAAAGAAAAAAGAGTCATGCTTGTCGGCGCCGGTGAGATGGCTGAGCTGGCTGCCGAGCATCTGGTCGGGCAGGGCGTGGCCGAGGTTATTGTCGCCAACCGTACCTTTGAGCGGGCGGTGAAACTTGCCGGTTGTTATCATGGCCGGGCCATCGGCCTTGAAGAGTTGGTCGAACAGTTACAGGATGTTGATATCATCGTCAGCTCCACCGGAGCCCCTGACCTGATTCTGACCCGGGAGGATGTTGCTCCCGTGATGCCGAAGCGGCGTTATCAGCCATTATTTTTCATTGATATTGCCGTGCCCCGCGATCTTGATCCCGCCATTAACGAGATTGATAATGTCTATCTTTATGACATTGATGATCTCAATAATGTTGTGGAGATGAACAAATCGGAGCGGGACAAAGAGGCCGTCAAGGCTAGCCGTATTGTTGAAGAAGAGACGCTGAAATTCTGTGGTTGGCTGGAGAATATGGAGGTGACGCCGACCATTATTGAGATGCGGTCCATGGCCGATCAGATTTGTCGGGATGAGCTTGGCCGTACCCTGGGACGGCTCGGTTCCCTGACGGACAAGGAAAAAAAGACTCTGGAGAAAATGGCTTCCTCGATCTGTTCGAAAATGCTCCATCATCCAATTCGCTATCTGAAAACGGACCACCCCTGCGTTGACCAGCAAAAAAGAGTGGAAGTGGTCCGCACCCTGTTTAATCTTGACCGGGACGGGAGTGACGGGTCGTGACCGGGCAGACGCGTGTGCAGATTTTAGAGGATGAGTTGCTTATCGTGCGCCATTCCGGAGAAATTCCCGAGATTGCCCTCCATGCTACCCTCCATTATCTGCAGGAAGATGCGGAAGGGCCGCATCTAACCCTTTCTGATGAGGAATTGCGCTCCCTGCAGGACGCAGCCCTTGAACGTTGCCGGGAGATTGTTCTACGTGATCTTGACCCGGAAAATCGAGATCGTACCATCTACCGGGGAATCAAGCGAACACTCTATAACTGGAAGCGGATGCAGGATTTTTGTGGACGTATCGGACACAGGCAGGACGCATTCAGAACGGTTGTCCGGGAGGCGTTGGTTACCTTTCTCCATCGTGAGGCCAATGACGTGGCTGCCGGCGGACGTAGCTCCTGCGTCAACTGTTCCGCCGGGGAGCTGATCGAGTTCAGCCGTGAACTTGGTTGCGATCCGCACTGTTTTCCCTTGGGCTGGCAGGAGCTTTGTCCGGACGGGGAATTGTCTGTGAGATAAGATGAGTGAATTAACACCATCAGAGGCAAGAAAAAGGGAAAAACGTATAGAAAGATTTGGGAAAAGCTGGTTTATCAATCCATTAACTTTTGAGATTAGGCATCGTGAATCAAATTTATTTCAAAAGATTATAGAACTTTTTTGGAGAAAGAAATACAAAGTTTTTGACTTGTATTGGTGGGCTGTAAGGAAATGGGGTGGAGAAGAAATGATAACTTTTCCAGACGCAATTAAACAGGATGACATCTCAATTAAAGGTTTTCCTCGCAAGTACCAACTAGTGAATGGTTGGTCAATACCAAAAGAGGATATTAAATATTTGGATGGAGGGCCATTAGTTGATGAGATTGGCAATGTAATAGTAAAATATCAATCTGTTCTCCAGAAGTATGTCTCTGTTGTGTCCCAATTAAAACCTCTAAGCTGGATTGTTGGCTGTCTTCTAATGTGCATTCGTTACCGGGTTGAAATAAAAATGATTTTTAACCATATAAAATGAAATATATAATAAATAATTTCGAGAGGACACTTATCTTTTTGTGTGCTGTAAAATTCTGGTGAGTTGAAGTATCATAAATATTATGTGTATGAGAATTGTATGCGCATAGGAATCATCGGCACCGGTAAACACGGGAGCCGCTATGCCGGCCATATCATCAACGACGTTGAAGGGCTTGAACTTTCAGTGATAAGTAGACGTTCCGACACGGGACTTGAGCAGGCTAAAGAGTGGAACTGTCGGCTTCATGAGGACTGGCGCAGGCTTGTCACTGATGACCGGGTTGAGGCGGTCATCAGTGTTGTGCCGCCGGCTCTGAATCTGGATATAGCCCGTGCCTGCGCCGAGGTCGGCAAACCACTGCTCCTGGAAAAACCTCTTGCCGCAAGCCTTGCCGATGCGCAGGCAATTGCCGCGCTTGCCGGGAAAGGAGGTTTGCGCCTGAGCGTCGGTCAGACCCTGCGGTATAATTCGGTCATCAGGTGTTTTCGACGCCATCTTTCGGAGCTCGGCCCTCTGTATACGGTTTCGGTCAACCAGCGCATCGAGCCTTCCACCCTTTCCTGGCATGAGGATCCGGACCTGGCCGGGGCCGGAGTCAGTTACCATACTGCCGTCCATGTCTTTGATGCCCTTCGTTTTATCACCGGTCTTGAGATTGTCCGTGTCATGGCCGTGACAACCAGCCGTCATAACCGGGTCCTGGAAGACAGCCTGCTGGCCCTGATAGAAATGGAACAAGGTGTCCAGGGCGTGGTGGACTGTTCCAAAATCGGTCAGGCCCGCTCAGGAAGGTTTGATTTTGTCTGCAAACATGGGCAATTGACAGGAGACCAGATTGACACGACCTGTGAAATGATCCATCATACCACGCGCACGGATCTTGAGCCGGGACCTGCAGTAGGGACTATTGTGCCGCTCCTTGCCGATTGGCGTGATTACCTGGCTGGACACGGACCCAATCCGATAACCGGTGCGGATGGGTTGCAGGCGGTCGCGGTTTGTGAGGCCTGCCTCCGTTCTGCCAGGCATGGCGCCTGGGAAAAGGTTGCGACCTTGCCATGATACGAATACTGCTCAATGGAAAAAAGGGGGGAACAGGGTCTTTCTCCCGGCCGGTGGTCCAAGCCGGGAGAAAGGAGGTGACGGGAGGCTCAATGCTTAAATGAGCGCTGTCCGGTAAACATCATGGCAACCTGCGGATCAGCCTCGTTGCAGGCCTCGATGGAGGCGTAGTCGCGCATGGAGCCACCGGCCTGGAGAATGGCGGTGATACCCTCGCGGATGGCTACGTCGGCGGCATCTCTGAACGGGAAGAAGGCGTCGGAGATCATGACCGATCCCGGTAGTCCGGCCTTATCCTTTTTCACCTTAGCATCGATAGCCTCCTTATCGGCCGCATCCCTTTTGCCCTGTTCCACTTCCAGGGCCAGATCGGCGTAGGGGATACCGAATTTGTCAAAGCAGGTAATGTCGGCATATTTTATATAGGCCTTGTGGATGGCGATTTCCGCCACACCCACTCTGTCCTGTTCACCGGTACCGACACCGGTGGTGCAGCCATCCTTGACATAGAGCACGGAATTCGAGGTGACGCCATGTTCAACCGCCCACCCGAAAATCATATCATCAAGCTCTTGCTGGGTCGGTTGCCGCTTACAGGCATATTCTTTCCCTTTCCAGGTGGCGGTTGCCGGTCTCAGATCAGCCGGAGAGCGAATGGAGTTGACGGCGGATTGCTGAACAATTAGCCCGCCATCTATAAGTGATTTAAAATCGACAAAGCGAAATTTTTCAAAATCGGCAAGCCGGTTGATGCCGTCCATGCGGATAACCCGCAGATTCTTGGCCTTGGAGAGGATGTCCAGCGTGCCCTCTTCAAATTCTGGGGCGCAGACGACTTCGAGATAGTTTTGGCTCATAAGTTCGGCGGCGTCCTTGTCCACCGGCCTGCTCATGATGACGGCCCCGCCAAAGGCGGCGATCCGATCAGTACGGTTGGCCTTGTTGTAGGCGTCGGCCAGGGTATCGCTTACGGCTGCGCCGCAGGGGTTATTGTGCTTGAGGATGACGGCGGCCGGTTTGTCGACCAGGTATTTGATGATATTGAGGCCATTATCCACATCGGTCAGATTGATTTTACCGGGATGTTTCCCCACCTGCAGCATGTCATCGACCGTGATACCGGAAACCAGTGAATTGCCCGGATCAATAAACTTGCAGTCACCCAGGACCAGGTTGCCGTTGACCAGCTCATAGAGGGCGGCCTCCTGATCGGGATTTTCACCGTAACGCAGGCCGCGTTCCTCCACGGTTCCGTCTCCTGTGGCAATGGCCCAGGTCCGTTTACGGTACACCAGGGTCTGGTCACCAAAGGAGATGGTCATTTCCAGAGGAAAAGAATCACCTAAAATAGTTGTGTACATCTTTTTAATGTCGCTCATAAATTTGCTCCGTTGGTAGAGTTGTTCAGGCCATCTTGTGTTTTTTGACTTTTGGTTGTCGATCCAGCCGGGGTCGACATTATTCGTAACTGGTCACAGCTGGTAAACAGTGACGATTAGTTCAGCTGAAATTCTCTGTCCCAATCCTTGCAGACCGGATCAAGGCCTTTGTTGACTATAACCCGGCATACCTCATCAATTGTCCGATGATCGCCGACCGAGAACTGTTCACCCGTGTGATCGTTCGATGAATAACCTCCCGGGTCCGTACAGGAACCGGCGGAATACCTGGTGGGTGCAAGGCCTAACATGCCGTCACGGTATCTGGCCTCCTCGCGGGTGGAGAGGATCAGGCCCACGTCCGGATCAAAGATGCGCAGGGCAAACATGAGTTGGCTTAAATTTTTCTCCGTAACGTTGATCAGCGGCTTGAATGCGCCTGCGGCCGGTCTGAGCCGGGGAAAACTGACGGTAAAGTTCGTCTGCCAGAACCGTTTCCTCAGCCAGGCAAGATGACTGCCCAGGGCCAGTCCCTCGGCGCGCCAGTCGGCAAGGCCGAGCAGAGAACCGATACCGATTTCACGCATTCCGGCGGCGGCGGCACGGGCCGGGGTTGCTATACGATACTCATAGTCACATTTTTTTCCGGCCAGATGCACCTGATTGTAGACCCTGCGATCATAGGTCTCCTGGTAGACGGCAACCGCCGTAACCCCGGCTCGGAACAGTCGGGCATATTCCTCCTGTTCCATGGGCTGCACTTCAATGGAAAGGGCGGCAAATTTGTTTTTTAGACGCAGAACCACTTCTTCCAGATAGTCCACGCCTGCCTTGGCCGGCGCTTCTCCCGTGACCAGAAGAACATGGTTGAAGCCACGCTGTTTGAGGATGTTTGCTTCCCGTTCGACTTCATTGATCGTCAACTTTTTTCTGGGGATGGCATTGTCGGCGGCAAATCCGCAATAAGCGCATCTGTTGATGCAAAAGTTGGACAGATAAAGCGGGGCGAATATCTGCGTGGTTTTGCCGAAACGCAGGGCCGTCAACTCGCGGGAGCGGGCAGCCATCATGGGCAGAAATTTTTCCGCCGCCGGAGAGAGCAGGGCGGCCAGGTCGTCGAGAGTGCAAACCCGACTGTTCAGGGCGGTTTCAACCTCTGCAGTTGTGGCCGCAAGAATTTGATCGGTGAGCGCTGAAAAATTTTCAATATGAAAAGATGCTAGCATGGGATTATTCTTCGATGAAGTGTAAGGATTCACCGACCATTCCCCGCTGTGGAGAGGATGCCCGCGCCGAGGTTGAACTTGCGCCCAGCCCGGCCTCAAAGGCTAGTCGTCCGGCCAGTACCGCCTGTTTGAAGGCCGTGGCCATACGGACGGGATCACCGGCCACGGCAATGGCCGTATTGACCAGCACCGCATCCGCGCCCATTTCCATAGCCCGCGCCGCATGGGATGGGGCGCCGATTCCGGCGTCAACCACCACCGGTACCCGGGCCTGTTCAATAATGATGGCCACTTGCAGCGCGGTCTGGATCCCCAGGTTGGTGCCGATCGGAGCGCCAAGGGGCATAACGGCGGCGGCTCCCACGTCCTGCAACCGCAGGGCAAGAATGGGATCGGCGTTTATATAGGGCAGAACGATGAAGTCCTCCTTGGCAAGCAGCTCAGTGGCCTTCAGCGTATCCACCGGGTCGGGCAGCAGGGTTCGGGGATCCGGGGTAACCTCAAGTTTCAGCCAGCGTGTTCCGGAAGCGGCCCGGGACAGGCGGGCAAGCCGAACGGCCTCCTCCGCGTTTCTGGCGCCGGAGGTATTGGGAAGAAAGTGGACCCGCTCCCGGTCCAGGTGCGTCATTATGTCATCATCCGGATTTTCCAGGTCAACACGCCTGAGCGCGACGGTCACCATTTGCGCTTCCGAGGCTTTAATGGCCTGTTCCATGACTGTTGCCGAAGAAAACTTTCCGGTACCGACAAACAGACGTGATGAAAATTTCGTTTCTGCGATGGTCAGCATTCTACTCTCACCCTCCTCCAACAAAACGAATCAGCTCTACCTGGTCGCCTGAAGAAAGCTTGAAGGTTGCATACTGATCACGATCAATTATTTTTTTATTGATTTCAGCGACAACGGAGTCTGCAGGCAGCCCTAAATCATCCAGCAGTTCGGCAAGGGTAGTGTCCTCGGCAAGGGTCTGTTGTCGACCGTTACATTGTATTTTCACTCTTTTCATTCAGGATGGCGTCGTAAAAACTTCGATCTACTACGTCGTGTGTCCCGGGGCGATTCGTGGGCATACTACATGTGTAGTTAAGACCCGCCCTGGAGCACTACTCCTCGGAGTCTCCGCTCCGCTTACCTGTATATCTGTGTTTTTACTTAGCCTTTTTTCAGTATTATTTAGACTTTTTACGAGTTCATCATTCAGAAGATTATCTCTAATGTTTCAGCGGAAAACAAATCAATCATAATCGGAACAGGGCTGGTTGCCAACACTGAAAAAGGGAAATAGGGCACACAATTACTTGTTTTTTTCAAGACCAAGAAGCAGGCGAACGACCAAGTTGGCCTGGTGATGGGCGGCTATTCCAACTCTCGGCGCAAAGAGACCTGAGCTGTCTCCGGCCTCCGAGGTGCCGTCACCGACAATAAAAACACCGGCCTTTATTTTTTTGCAGGTAATGGTATTGCCGTCTCCGTATCCCGCTACACCGGAAGCGCCGACATAGCCCATTTCCGGCAGGTGCTGCAGTGCCGCCCGCAGGGCTTCGGCTTTCATTGTCGGATCATCGAAACATTCGACAAGTACATCAACGCCCCCAAACAGCTCGGGAATGTTTTGTTCAGTAAGCTTGACGTCCAGGGCAGTGATGCTGACAAATGGATTAACCCTGACCATTGTTTTTTTCAGGGCCGCAGTTTTTTTCATGCCGATCTGGTCGATGAAATAGTGCTGGCGGTGAATATTGCTGAGAACTACCACGTCATGGTCGGCAAGGATTAATTTTCCAATGCCGATTTTTGCAAGACTGAGCGCCACGGCCGAACCCAGTCCGCCGATCCCCATGATACCTACGCTAGCCTTTTTGAACAATCGTTGCACATCCCGGCCATGTCTGGCTTCAAGGGTGTGCTGCATGTCAATGGCCGAGGGAATTTCGCCGATTTTGATGAGGGCGCAGACGTCTTCGTCCTGGAGCAGGGAATCTCTGGAAGCAGGCGTGCCGTTGAGTACCAGGATATCAGCGCCCGGCTTCAGCCGGTCGGCAAGTTCTCCCAGGCGCATTCCCTCATGAAATGGATAGGGTCGCTCGTTGACTCTCAGCATGGCATCAGCCGACTTTGTAGGTCAGGGGCGGAATATGTTCTTCCGCCTCCACGGTACAGTTGTGTAAAACACTGTGGGCGCCGATAACGGCGTGTGCGCCCAATGTAGCTTTCTGCAGGACCACGCCTGTTTCCAGCCGTGCATTTTGCCCCACCTCGGACCGACCGGTTATCTGCACTCCCCCATGGATGATGGTATCCCGACTGATCCTGCTTTCCGGATCAAGCAGGATCGTTTCCGGTGCGTACATGGTCACCCCGCTGCGCATGACCTTGCGGTTATGGCGCATCCGCAGTTCCCCGTGGGCCTGGGCCAGCTCAACCCTCGAATTAACCCCCAGAACATCAATGGCATGGGGATGGAAAAATTTATGGACCGCATGGCCATTTCTGCGGGCTATTGCAATAATGTCGGTCAGGTAGACCTCTCCTTGGCTGTTGTCGGTGCCCACCTCTTGCAGGGCCTGAAAGAGAAATTCTTTCTCGACAAGGTAGATGCCGGTATTGATTTCCCGTATCTCTCGTTGTTTATCATCGGCGTCTTTCTGCTCAACGATTCTGATGATATTTCCATTCTCATCAGTGATAACCCGGCCGTAGCCGAAGGGATCTTCAAGCACGGTGGTCATCAGAGTAATGATAGCATTGTTCTGTTGATGATCCTTGAGCATTTTTTGAAGGGTTTGCGACCTGATAAGTGGAGTATCTCCGCACAGAATCATGACCTGTCCGCTCTTTTCACAGGCCTTTTTCGTACAGAGTACGGCATGACCTGTGCCCAGTTGTTCCCTCTGGATGACGGGCAGGTGGGCGTATTGGTCAATGGCGGCCAGGACTTTTTTCCTCTGATGGCCGACAATGACGGCCATGTGCTCAATGCCTGCCCCGATGACTGCATCAAGCACATGATGGAGCATGGGCTTGAAAAAGACCTCATGCAGGACCTTGGCGCGATCTGATTTCATACGGGTTCCCTTGCCGGCGGCCAGGACAACGGCGATAGTTTTGTCGTGCATGATAGTTTCCTTATGTAACTACTTTCTTCTTTGATTTTTTCATGGAGAAAGCATGGTGGTTCTGGAAAGAGCGGGCAGTGCGGTCAGGGCTTATAGTTTTTCGCCATTTTTTTTATTTCTTCAGCAAGTCGCCGCCGTAGTTTCTTCGGACAAAGAATTTCCGCCCGGGCGCCGAATTGCAGCACCTTCATTATCAATTCCCGATCATCGGCAATAGGCAGGGTCAACCGGATGGAGTCTTTTTCATCCTCGATTTTCTGCTGATGGTGCCATATCTGATGGCGAACAATCTCGGCCGCTGTACCGGTAAATCTGATGGATACCTTTGATGTGGCGGGTCCCTTGAAAATGCCGAAACTTGCCTGCAGCCAGCTATCATCACCGTCCAGACTCCGATTGACCGGTTCCTGCAGTATCCGGGCCTCTTGTATCCGAGCCAGGTGGAACATTCGGCGGTTTTTTTTGGTTCTGCACCAGGCCAGCAGATACCAGCGTCCCTGGTAGTTAATCAGCTTCAACGGCTCGATTGTGCGAGTGCTTATATGGCCGCTTCCGGCGCGATAGGTTACACGGAGTTGCTGTTGTTCTCTCAGGCCGTTCAGCACGGTGGAAAATATGTGCTTGTTGATCAGTTCCTTCTCCACCCATTCACAGTAGACAAGATCGCCCATGTTGCGCTGTCCTGGGAAAAGAACCTCCTGCAACCGTTGTTTGATTGCCGCAAGTTCGGGGAGTTCGGTCAGCCCGGTTTCTTCGGCCATATTACCGAGCAGACCAAGAATCATGGTCATGGCGGGACTGTTTTCAAAGGGAAGTCGGAACGTTTTTGTATAGTAAAAGCCGTTTTTTTTGGTGTCGAATGCCAGCGGTGCCAGCAATCGTTCCCGCAGGTAGGCAATATCCCGGTGCGCGGTGGACTGCGAAATTTCAAATTCATCGATCAGGTGGCTGGTATTGGGATAGCCGCCGGACTGAATTTTTCCATGGAAAAAATAGATTCGCTCAAGGACGGACATCGTTGTGCACCGAATTGGTCCTGCCGGGAGAGTGCGCCACGCAGGTTTTTTTTATGATAGCGTCGTAAAAACTTCGATCTACGGTGTCGTGTGTCCTGTGGCGATTCGTGGGTAAACTACATGTAATAATTAAGACCCGCCACAGAACACTACTCCTTGGAGTCTACGCTTACCCGGAGTCTCGCTTTGTATATCTGTATTTTCACATAGCCATCTTTAGGCATTGTCTGGACTTTTTACGAGACCATCTTTTATGTGGTATCCGAAAAAAATGAAAAAAATGAAAAAAATAACACCGCCTGTCACTATATGACAGACCACCTCTGGTAGAGTCAAGGAAAATAATGAAACGTGTCAAACTCAGTAGGGGATCGTGACGTACGAGAATCGATCCTGATTCCTCACTCTAAAGGAGGTTTGTATGAAATACAAAATGATAGTACGACAGACAATGTTCGCTTTTTCTTTCCGCAAAAACGGTAAATTGAAGCTTTGTTCCGTTAGGTTTTTACGTGAAAGTATCATGAAAAAGAAAGGCAACCGACTTTTTGTCAGCAGTGATGGCCGGATGGAATATTTTATCAGCGGTAAAACGCCTGTTGCCCGATTGACCGGCGAACAGTTTCGTTTTGTCACAAAAGCGGCTGGATTTTTCGGTTACCTGCCCGATCAAAAAAATCTTCCCATCTGGCTGTGGGAAGGAGATAGGGTTTCCACGGAAGGAGTCCCCATCCCGACACCGGATTTGCGACTCTGTTCGGCAGAGACCTGCTGTTCATAGAAAACCCGGGTAGAAAACTGCCCGGGTTAACCATCCTCTATCTCGCATGATATGATACGGCGAGTGGAATCATTCGCTACTTTTCAAGTAACTGACTGGTTTCCACCAGCCGGATGAATTCCGCCCGATAGCCCTCTTCATCCTTGCCTCGCGCCTTTTTTGCCAGGGTGAGTATTTTTTCAAAATTGAAATCGCCCTGGAATTGTGAATGTTCGAGAATCATACCGAAGGCAGCGACGGCGGCGGTAAAACGGAAATCATTACTTGTCTGTGAGAGCGATGTCGTCTCGTCTTTGACGGGTTTACTCATGAGAAGGGATGTGTCACTTTTGAGAGGCTTGTAACGAAGTTTGATGGTCATAATTTCATCTTGATATTTTGCTTGCGTCGCCCCTGCAATTTTTCGGTATTTAAGTGGATCAACCGACGGCACATCCGTGCTGCCGGCTGGAATGAGTTCATACAGGGCGGTGATCGTGTGGCCGACCCCTATTTCTCCGGCATCTTTGCTGTCGTTGTTAAAATCCTCATCGGCCAATGCCCTGTTTTCATAGCCGATGAGCCTATAGGCGGCAACCTTTGCCGGATTGAATTCAATCTGCAGTTTAACGTCCCTGGCCAGGGTAAACATGGTACCGCTCATCTCCTTAACCATGACCTTTTTGGCCTCCAGCAGGTTGTCGATGTAGGCATAATTGCCATTCCCCTTATCCGCCAGAATTTCCATGGTATCGTCGTGATAGTTACCCATGCCGAAGCCGAGTACGGTGAGATAGATTCCGGATTTTCTCTTTTCTTCGATGAGTCGTTGCAATTCGCCTCTACTGGTAACGCCGACGTTAAAGTCCCCATCGGAGGCCAGGATGATCCGATTATTGCCTTCCGGCATATAGACCTGTTTTGCCAGCTTGTAAGCGGTAATTATACCGCTTGATGCGTGGGTGGACCCGCCGGCGCCAAGGGAGTCGATGGCGGCCATGATTTTTTCCCGGTCGGATCCGGCCGTCGGCTCAAGAGCGATGCTGTCCATTCCGGCATAGACGACCATTGAGATTCGATCATCTTTATCCAGCTGTCGAACAAGCATTTTCATGGCCTGTTTCAATAGCGGTAATTTATTGGTTGCCGCCATGGATCCGGAGACATCAATCAGGAAAATTAGATTCGATGGCGGCAAGTCTTTTCTATTGATATCATGGGCCTTCAGGCCGATACGTACTAGTTTGTGACCTTTCTTCCAGGGGCAGGGGCCAAGCTCGCTCGTGATGGAAACAGGATGTTTTCCTGTGGGCTGTGGATAGGAATAGGAAAAATAATTGATCATTTCCTCAATACGGACCGCCCCGACAGGCGGCAGGGTTCCCTGGTTGATAAAACGCCTGATATTGCTGTAAGAAGCCGTATCCACATCAATGGAAAAGGTGGAGAGAGGATCATTGTTGGTTGTAATAAATCCGTTTTCCGTCATTGCATTGTAGGATTCCCTGTTCCGGACCGGCGGAAGCCACATGCCTTCTTCCGGGGCAGGCATTGTTCTACCCAATATGGGCTGATATGTACCCTGCATGCTTTTTAATTGAAGTTCTGCGACATTACGTTGCCTGGTATTTTTGATCGAGAGCGCTGCCTTATCGGCAACGGATGGATTTTGTTTATGGACGGACACATTAACCGACCGGGGTTTATTGGGAGTGTTTTTTGTTGGTTGTTCGCCGGGGGTTGAACAACCGAAGAGGGCGAGTATACAAACCGCGATGATAAATTGTTGACAGCGAGCCATGGCAATCCTCCTTGAGCTTTAATGAAATGGTTTTTTTATTCTTGCCTATAGTGACGGCCATAAAGAGAAAATTTGTCGCTTTTTTCTGCTGTTTTTTTATTTAGAAGGAGATACCATCGTATTTAGGTAATCGTTCACCAGCACCTCATCTTCGTCCATTTTTGTCTTCTCGAATAGCACGAGTATGCTTCAAAGTCAAAAATGAACAAATCTAAGGCACTGGAAAACGATTACAGGCCGGAGATTTTCATAAACTTGTCGTTCCCGCTGAACGGTTACGTATTTAGAGTGATGAAAGAGGTTGCAGGAAGCTGAAAATGTGGTGTTGTAGAACTATGAAATAGTTTTTCTCTTGTCTGAAAATAGCCCACGAACTGTTTCCGCTCCGGGCTATTTTCATTGTCGAAGTCTACGCTTATCTGGTTGTGGCTGTGACGTTTAAAAATCTGGTCCAGCCATGCCGGCTTCTATGGAATTGAAATATTGATTGATTACAAACAGGAGCTGACAGCGGCTTGGCCGTTGATCAATTCAATTGCCGGGCGTAGATTTACGGACGACACCCTTGCCGAGGAGGCTGCGCTTTACCTGCTGAATCGTCTTGAAGAGGATGATTATCACCGGCTGCGCGCCTTCAGTGGACGGGCAAAGTTTTCCACCTATCTCTCCTCTCTCTGTATTCGCCTTCTTGAAGATTTTTCCCGAAAAAAATACGGGCGCCTGCGACCTCCGACATGGGTGATGGATCTGGGCGGTATCTGGCTCGTTCTCTTTCAACTTCTCTGCCTGCAGCGTTTTGCTGTTGCTGATGCCGTCGAAACGGTTATTACCCGAAGCGGAAAATATTTGCGGGCAGAGGTGGAGAATGCGGCATGGAAAATTCTGGAGCGCATTATTCATTGCGGCCGTCATCAGGGAAGTGAAATCTCTCTGGATGAGATCAATGAGAAGACGGTGCAGGATCAGGAAAGGATGCATTCGGCAATTCCGACTCCTGAACAACAGATATTGGCAAAAGAACGCGAGACCTTTTTTGAACTGCTTTTCAGCAAAAGTGGTCAGAGCATTTCCGAAGTCCAGGCTGTGTCGCTTTTCACCGATAACTTTTCCCTTGATCTTGATGCTCAAGAACGTCTTTTACTTAAGCTCTGTTTTCAGGAGGATCTTTCCGTTACCTGGGCAGGGGAAATGCTTGGGCTTAATGCAAATCAGGTTCACGGGAAACTGCGGCGTCTACTTTCTCGATTGCGGTGCGAATTTGATCGAGTGGGGATCAGTGATGAACTGCGGCAACTGTTGCATGAAGAGTAAAGGAAGCGCTGACCGGTACGGGACGACAAATAAAGTTGTTTTGTCCGTCTGAATATATGGATAGGTGCTGAAAATGGCAAAACGATATTCAATACATCGATCAAATGATGCGGACAAGAGGACGGCCCTGCTGGGTCTGGCCCTTTCCGGTAGCAATGATGAGGAAGGTTCCTGTCTTTCGGATGAGGAAATGGCGGCCCTGGTTGATGGCGCCTGCTCAACGGAGGAGGGAGAACAGTATCTTCTCCATTTGGCGAATTGTTCAGGCTGTTATCAACATTGGGTAGAACTCTCGAAAATAGTTCGTTTTGACAAGAAAAGGAATAAAGATACCACTCATAAGGTGTTTCGGCCGAGATTTATTGTATGGGCCGGTTCTTTTCTTGCCGCAGCCGCCTCGGTGGTTCTGTTTTTAAATATTACCAGCGACGCTCCATCGCCGATTGAATTACGACCAATGAAAACCATGGTCACGCGCAAGAGTACTCTTGCTCCGGAACTGCAGAAAGACTCAACCGCAAAAAAATCCATGCCCGTAGAGGCGGGTAACGGTAAGAGGCGGGATTCGACCGTATATGGAGTTCGCCTTCCGGATACTGTGTCTTCCTCCGCATCTTCGATGAAGATGACTGATCATGATGCTGAAGATTATATACAGCCGCAATCAACTGCAACAAAGAACAAACTGCGGACATCGGGTGAAAGTCATGCTGTAAACATTCGTCGCTCCCAGGCAACCGCCATCAAGAAAAGCCGGTTACCAAGTCGGTTATGGTTGGACAGGGTTAAGCAGGGGTGTCTTCACCATGAAACCAGCCGGCAATTCTGGGTAAAACAATATCGAGAGGGAAGACGGTTTATTGCTTCTCTGGACCCTGTGGAAAAACAACTTATTCAAGAGTTGTTGCCCCTGGTTGATGACTTGCAGCAAGGGGGGGGAGAAGGGCAAGATGTATGTGGACGGATCCTTAAACGTTTTAAGGCCATCCCGTCGAAGTGAATTATTGTTGGTATCGCCTTGCCAAGCGATGGCCGACTTTTTCTCAGGGAATTTAACCAGGTGCTACCATGGGAATATTTGACAGGTTGCAAATAAGTGATTCGACTGCTGCAACAATTGAGTGGGATATGACCCCGGACTTGGCGTTTTGTACATTCAACGCCAAGGGGTTACGGGAAGAGTTGAGAACAGGCGATGAAAGGATTTGTTATTTTTTTATTGATAATTGGGGAGATACGCCCATACTTTATCTCATGGAACGCGGTACCGGATTTGTGCATATTCTGGCCGAGATAACAGCCCCTGTGGACCTGCTTGTCGACTGTATAGTTCATCAGGGTGCTACCCCGTCAGCAAGAGATAATTTTCCGATTGATTCCACCCTCAAAGATTGGTTGCGCACCAATGTTATAGACCTGGAAGAGAGTCCTTTTATAGTCCCTGTCGAATCGGAGCAACCCAAAGATGAGTCACCGGGAGCTGCTCTTCCTGCCTGTGGCGCAACAGGCTTCCAAGGAGAAATGGTTAATTTCTCGGTTGAGCGTCTCAGCCTTGATGATGATCAGATGCATCAGTTGATTCTTGGTTGGAATTTTTTTGATGCGGCAATAAATCCCCAGGGAAAGTTTGATAATTTTTTAGCCGATGGTGGTGATGGCCTGACTGTTATTGATGAGCGGACAGGGCTTGTATGGCAGAGGTGCGGTCTGGATCTCTGTTCAAAGCGGACCATGAAAAAAACTATTGAACAGTTGAATATGGAGGGTTTTGCTGGGGCTCATGATTGGCGGGTACCGACTCTTGCCGAGGCGATGTCGCTTATGGAACCGTGTCCAAACGAGAAGGGTATGTATCTTCATTCCTGTTTTTCCACAGAACAGCCATTTGTTTTCGTTGATGCCCGTCGCATACCAACCGGTTACTGGTTCGTGGATTACAGGCAGGGCAAGGTTTACTGGTCTTCAGGCTCTGTCCCGGGAGGATTTGCCCGATTGTGTAGACGCTTGGTTTGATAATTGATTGAAAGGCTCATAATAAAGGAGAGGTTTTAGTGGAATAATCAAGTCGGAGGAGAATCGTGGCCCACATCTTTTCTGTAGAAATCCATAAGTTCCTCGGTCACAAAATAAGGCTGGCCGAGGAAGGAAAAAATAGAGCAGTGAAGGGGGACGATGAAAAAACTCGTCGTTATTTTGAGGGGCGGCTCTTCGAGCTCAATACGATGCGACAGTACCTCAATGAAAAGATAGATTTGAAAAATTGGAGATATTATTAGCTGCCATGTCTCATACGTATTTAATAGATCTTTACGCTCTTATTCAAAAGCGTATGGAAGAGACGACAGAGGAGATGAATATCCTGGCCGAAGAAAATTCCGACGTGGAATTTCAGCAGGGCAGGCTGGATACTCTTTGTGAATTTAAGCAGTTTCTTGCAGGGAAGTACACCAACAAGCTGCCTCGAAGAATACGAGGAAAGTACTCTTTTGAGTGAGGTGTTTAACAAACAAAGAGAACTTGCAGGGGAGCACAACACAAAAAAAATCCTCTTAAGATGCGAAGCATCCTAAGAGGATTGTAGAAAGGATCGGCGGCGACCTACTCTCCCACACAGTTGCCCATGCAGTACCATCGGCGCTGAGGAGCTTAACTTCCGTGTTCGGAATGGGAACGGGTGGGGCCTCCTCGCTATGGCCACCGAAATTTTTATACTCTTTTCTCTTTGTATCTTTTCCCATGTCGATTTGTCCAATAGATTTCTTGTGGACAAACAAAGGGAAAAAAAACCTTTGAGAATTGAATAGCAGGGTAATCTATAACTTTATTTAAAAAGGATATGGTTAAGCCGCACGGCTTATTAGTATCGGTTAGCTCCACGTGTTGCCACGCTTCCACACCCGACCTATCAACGTTGTAGTCTACAACGAGCCTTGAGG
>WGCP01000216.1 GCA_015493715.1 Desulfobulbaceae bacterium | reverse complement strand
CAATAGGTTGCCATCCCAAGAAAATGACGTTCTTTCTCCCACCAAAGCATCACTCAGTTTTCTCCAAACCAACATACTTAGTAATGACAAAGATTTGGGAGTTTGAAATCTCAACAGTAAAAGATTTGATAAATAGGTCTATAGTTACTAAGAAAGCCCCGTTAACGTCTAACCTTTTACTGGACATAAAAGATTGTCTTAAAAATTTCCATGAAGACATCGCTGCTGAACATTGGAACATTATTTTCAGCAAGGAAACACCATCCAAAGACGCATTAAAGGACCTACTCAACAAGTTCAACAAAAGATGATAATCGTACAACACTCGTGATACAATGCCCTCAAGCGCTCCGCGATTTTGCAAAAGTCATCGATTAATCAATACCCTGAATGTTTGTCGGTCTATTCGGTAAATCTGTTTGAGTCAGGTGATGCGTAGCGTTTGGCAGGAGAAATTCCAGGAGGTAAAAAATGTGGTTGTATTTATTCATCGGCTATTGTGTGATCGGATTTATTGTAGGAATTAATCATTTATCAAGTGGCAAGGTTGGGTCAAAAGGCCAATTGGCTACTCTTGCAGCTTCTATCTTGCTATGGCCAATATTCCTGGCTAATAAATAATCATATGATATCGAGGTGTTGGGGTTAGTATGGGTTTTAATGAAGAAGAACTGTTAAAAATTAGAAAGGCTACTTCTGGACCGTTTAAGAAAAAAGCTAGAAAAGCTATAGCTCAAACTCTATTGGCTATGAGACCGAGAATAGAAGCGGCAAAAAAACTTGACGGTGATGAACGTAAAGAAGCATTAAAAATTTTAGTAAATGAGGCAACAGATGCAAGGCATCTCGCACTACAGTTGGGAGCAAATTCTCATGGGCATCCACAATGGGCAGCAGCTGCTGCATGTGAAAGTTGGTTGCATGAATTGATTCTTGGTACTCCAGATAGCATTGTTAAAATTGAACAGATAATATCTCATCTTGTTGACAGAGGATAATACCAGTGAGTGAAAAGGAAAAATCAGATTGGCCAGCACTCATTTTACTCTTTATTGGTCTTCCTTTGGCATTTACTTATGGTGGTGTTTGGATTGGTCTATTGGCTCTTGTCGTCGGTATCATTTTCCTCGGTTGGAGTAAAAGGAACGAAGGGCCATTTCCGACTGATAAAAAGAAGTAGTAGATATGCATATTCAGTTTTTTAAAATTAATATTTTCCGAGGTATTTTTAGATGAAAAAAAACTGTATGTCATTCGGCTTAATATTATTGATTATTTTTATGTTTCCATCATTTGCTCTTTCCGACGCTTTTATGGGTGAAGGTAAGCAAGCATATATTGAACGGTGTATTTCAACATCGGAAATGCCAGGATATTCAAGGGCAGACAAGAAAAAATTCTGCACATGTTTCGCTAATAAATTGGAAAAAGGATACCAACAAGTATTAAAATCAATTAAATCAAGTGACTCAATGGCTACTGCACAGAAAAAAATGGATAACATGGCCCAACAGTATGCCAGAGAGTGCTTTGGTAAGTAATATATTAAAGAATCAGAAGGATCAGGGTCATCTCTCGAAAAAGACGCCGAACAAACGCATACTCGTGCCGAACTAAATTCGGTGCCTCAGGAGTCCCGATAGGGACGAAATTGGCAAGTATTACCCAGTGGGTGAGTGACCGAAAGATTCACAAGTCCCACCTGCCTAAAGCTTATCCAGCAGGGCAGTAGTGAAACCTGAGGGTCAACCCTGTGAAGGAAGTCCGAAGCCAGGTGGATCAAGAATGCAGGGTTCGTATTGAACCCAGAAAAATGTATAGTTGTGGTCATTGGATAAGCGTCCGTAATATTGGAAGCGAAAGCCGACAGTTTGTATGCACTGGAAGGCAACAGACCTGAACACGTCATGGAAAGTGTCCAGCGTCACCACCGGGGTCTTAGACCAGATCATGTATTTACTGGGGTAATCCGGGAACTCGGGAGATCCAACTGCCTCCTTGTTCAGACAAGGTAAGGAGGGAATGCCTTTGTACGAAGCGAACAATACCGAGGAGCCCTGTGCGGAAATACCGCACGCAGGGATCTGCGAAGGGGCTGTCGGGTAACCGGCAGTCCTACCTCGATTGTGGTAAGCAAAAGTTAAAGTCAGCAGAACAGGTTTTTGGGATGAGAACTAACATTACGCGAACGCAAACACCTGAAGAGCGTGAACTTAGCAAAAAGCAATATGAGCTATCTGAACTAGAGGCAGAATTGGCTCAAAGTGAGTTGGATTTAGCAACGCTTCAAGCTGAGTTGCACACATTCGAATCAAGATATACCGCCATTGTAGGTGTTTGCTATGCTGAACTTGACGAGATTGAGGCACAAATATCAGAAGCCGAAGCAAGACTGAAGCCAAAAGATATAAAGATTCAGGAACAAGCAGCGAAAGCCCGTGCCCAAGCCCAGGAATCTGCCCAGGCCGCAGGGATTGCTCAAAAACTAAAAACGGCGAAATTTGAACCTTCAGAAAGTCTGAAAAAATTTTACAGAGAAGTAGCCAAACATATCCATCCCGATCTTGCTATAGATGAGAAGGAACGTGCCCGACGTCAGCAACTGATGGCTGATGCCAACCGCGCTTACGAGGAAGGCGACGAGGCTAAATTACGGGCGATTCTTGCAGAATGGGAAAATAGTCCTGAATCTGTCGAGGGAGAGGGAACAGCAGCAGAACTGGTTCGCATTATACGGAAGATAGCCCAGGTTGAGGAACGACTGCACGTCATTGAAACGGGGATTGACCAACTCGAAGAATCCGACCTCTTCCAATTGAAAACAAAAGTCGAAATTGCTGAAAATAAAGGACAAGATTTGCTTGTCGAAATGGCATCACGAGTGAAAGCAGAGATTGCCTCGGCCAATGAACACTTAGCTGGACTAAGCGGAAGAAGAGTACACATATGAATGACAAGTCCAAATCAAATAAGGGCGAGTTAATTCCCTCCATAGATTGCAGCTTGGCGGAAAAAAAGTCAGGTTTGGTTAAACGAGGGCTTGAGCTTATACATGAGCTAAAAAAACAACAAGTACAAGTAGTAATAGGTAATGGTGATGATCTTATAAATGATCTTATTACTGAAATTATCAAAAAAGTAATTAAAAACAAATATGATCTAAAGGTTTTCATATTTTCTTATGGCGAGGAGATACTGGAAATTGCCGACAAGGAATCGGTTGATATTTTTATTTTCATTATGAACAATCTTTTTCATAGACGTGGCTGTAATATTTTTGAAGATCGTTTTGAAAATTCCTTGCAACTGATCACTCAAATCAAAACGACATATAGAAGGCCTGTGATTGCCTTATTATCTCGCACAATGTGCTTAGGATATCCTTCTTATGTAACGGAAGTAAAAATAGCTGCTGACTTCTTCTTTCAGATGCCATTTAAATGTGATCCTTTTAGAGAGGCCATTGAAAAGTGTTTTGACAGGCTTCCTGGCTTTGACGAAATATCTCGAAAGAGGCTCAAAGTGAGTGAGAAACCTACAATCACATAACCAGGCTAATTCAGCCGATGCTAAAAAGCCGCGCGGCTGATTAGCAGCGTTCGAGTTAGATAAATGGAAGCCAAGATATGCCTAAACAAGAAATTTTAAAACTATGTGAAAAGGAAATCTTAAATGATTTTAGCAATATAGATGATATTCCATATGAATTAGCAAATACTATTGCAAATATTTATTATAAATCTTTTGATCATGCAATCGGTACAATGGATCATCCAGGTTGGATTCCAAAAGATATGAAGAGAGGTCCTGGTATACCTGGAGAAATGTCCTTGCGTCCCCTATATGTCCCCCGCATAAAAAAAGGACTTATGCTGAGCAAAGCATAAGTCCTTGTATTTTCATTGGTGGAGGTAAGCGGGATCGAACCGCTGACCTCTTGAATGCCATTCAAGCGCTCTCCCAGCTGAGCTATACCCCCACGCACGGTTTGACTGCGGTCTGATACCATGGTTTGTCTTTTCTTGTCAAGATGTATGTGGAGTAAAAAGTGAATTCATGTCATTTTTTTCAATCAATTTCCCATATCGGTTGTCAATCTTTCCCGGGGTTGGTACAATAAAATTTTTGTCCAAAACAGATATGTACCTTTAAGATTCATCCGGGCAGATAAATTGGAAGGTTGGTTGTAGGGTTGAATCTCCCGATGCAGGAATTTTGCTTTAGAAACCCATGAATGTCGACCGAAAAATCATACTTTTGTCGATGATTTTCGGCTAACTATAAAAGGAATCCATAGGTGATACCGGATGTTTTCTCCGTTTAATTTTCTTTTTGGCTGGATGTCCAATGATCTTGCCGTCGATCTGGGCACGGCAAATACCGTCCTTTATGTTAAGGGGAAGGGTATTGTGCTGCGGGAACCGTCAGTCGTTGCCGTTCGCCAGGATATGCGCGGCAGCAGAGTGCTGGCAGTCGGCAGAGAGGCCAAGGAAATGCTGGGGAAGACTCCCGGCAATATTGTCGCCATTCGGCCGATGAAAGACGGTGTTATTGCTGATTTTGAAGTCACAGAGGCAATGTTGCGCTATTTTATCAACAAGGTGCATAATCGGCGTACCCTGGTTCATCCGAGGATTATTATTTCGGTGCCCTCCGGTATAACCCAGGTGGAGAAACGGGCGGTGCGTGAGTCGGCGGAATCGGCGGGGGCCCGCGAAGTCTATCTCATTGAAGAACCTATGGCGGCGGCTATCGGGGCAGACCTCCCGATAACCGAACCCACCGCCAACATGATTATTGATATCGGCGGCGGTACAACCGAGGTGGCCGTCATCTCTTTGGCAGGCATTGTCTATGCCAAGTCGGTGCGTGTTGCCGGTGACAAAATGGATGCGGCAATTCTCCAATATATCAAAAGAAAGCATAACTTGGCCATCGGTGAACGAACCGCCGAGCTGATCAAAACCACCATCGGCAATGTGAAGCCGGTTGAGCCTTACGAAACCATGGAGATCAAGGGGAGGGATCTTGTCTCCGGGGTGCCGAAAACACTGACTATTACCTCCAAAGAAATTCAATCGGCAATTGCCGAGCAGGTCGAAGTTATTGTTGATGCCGTGCGCGTGGCGCTTGAGGTGACGCCACCGGAGTTGTCCGCTGATCTTGTTGACCAGGGTATCGTGCTGACCGGAGGCGGTGGTTTGTTGAAAAATTTGGATTCTCTACTTAAAGATGAAACCGGGATGCCGATCATTGTCGCGGATGATCCCCTGTCCTCGGTGGTGTTAGGGTCCGGGCAGGCATTGGATAATATAGAAATTCTCAAAGAGATTGCCATTGATTGAACATCGGTTCCGGATTTTTGAGCCTGTTTATCTAATTTCGAACAAAAAATCCTATTAAATCAACAGGGTCAGCTGTCCATGCCCGGTGTTGCGGTTGGAAACATCCGGGTACAAAAAATATCATTTTGTGTATGGGTGCGGCTGTACTCTTTTCCTGTTTAATGTATTCTCCTGTTGTTTCTTTATGTTCCCTGGAAGGGCGACTTGAGCGTGGCCTGGTATTCTTGCTAACTATCTTTCATTGTTCATATGCGAAAAAAGGGAAATAGAAAGCCTAAGGGAAAGTTTCGAGCCTTACGGCTTATCTTGTTGATTGGTTTTCTTTTGACCATGGCGCTGATTTTTCTGGTTTCCACCTTTGGAAGCCAGAAATTCGGTCCATTGCATGAATTGTTGTTTGAAGCGGTCGGTCCGGTGCAGAATCTTTTTGCCCGTGGTTCTGATGCTCTCCGTTCGTTAAAGCAGAATTATGTTGGTCTACTTTCCGTTAAAGAGCAAAACAAAAGATTATCATCGGAATTACAGGAATGCCGGACGTTAAGCTTTAAGAACAGGGAGGCCCTTGCGACCAATACCCGCTTGCGCAAACTACTTGATTTCAAAGAAACCAGCGATTTGCCTATGGTGGCGGCCCGGATTATAGGCAAGGATCCCTCGGTCTGGTTTAGAAATGTCATTATAGATCGTGGCAGCCGTGACGGCGTTGCCAAGGGAATGGCCGTCGTCAACGGGGATGGCATCGTCGGACAGGTTTTTTCCGTGTCACCCAATTTCTCCAAGGTATTGCTGGCAGTGGCCCCGTCAAGCGCCATGGATGTGCTGTTGCAGAAATCAAGGGTGCGGGGCATCTTAAAGGGGACCGGATCACTGATCTATGAGTTGGATTATATTTTGAAAACCGTTGAGGTCAACAAGGGTGATCAGGTGGTGACCGCAGGCTATGGCGGCATCTTTCCAACTGGTTTGCCCATCGGTGTTGT
>WGCP01000215.1 GCA_015493715.1 Desulfobulbaceae bacterium | reverse complement strand
TTACTCACCCGTGCGCCACTTTACTCAAGTTCCGAAGAACTCTTTCTCGTTCGACTTGCATGTGTTAAGCACGCCGCCAGCGTTCGTTCTGAGCCAGGATCAAACTCTCCAGTTTATATCCTGACCAATCACAATCGATTGGACTTACTTTTACTTCTTACTCAAACCAAAATTAACTTGGCCCGCTCTATTTACTGTTCAGTTTTCAAAGATCAAAAAAAGCCACCGCACAGGGCAATTCCGGTGCATGATTTGTTTTCTGCGCCAGAGCTTTTAACTTAATCCTTATTCGCTTTGCTGTCAATAATAAAAGCAAGCAAGGAAGAAGTTTTTTTTCGTTGCCGGAGTGATTGTTCACGAGCAACGAGGCGGGAACCTACATGGGATACAGACGTCTGTCAATATAAAAAATGAGGGTGGTTCGTTTCTTTTTGGACGCCTTAGATTGTTGGGAGTTTTTCCAGATGTAATTAACTGATAATGTGTTCAAAAAAAGAGAATGTGAAGTCGGGAGGAATTGTCTCTCTTTAAGGAAAAATATATTCTTGTTTTTGTTTTTCTTTGTATATCGGGCAAAGCAGTCAGGGAAGATCGGAATTGAAATCGTCAATCCCATACGAATATTAAATCAAATAGAGAAATATAAGGTGACTCTCGGCGGGAAAAGAAGATGCCAAGAGTCGCCGGGCCCAAATGGACTCAAATCTGTCCTACTGGCGGCGCAGTATGCGACTCCCGGGAGAATAATCTATTCTTCAACCCATTTATTGAGTGTTTCAATGATTTTTTTTGCCTGTTTGGCAGAGGAAATATTGAATTTAGATTTAGGAAGATACTGGCCGTTACGTTTCTGGTATCTTCTGATAGCATACTTTTCCGGCCCGTATTCGCCCTTTCCCCGGTTGAAATCCTGGTAGCGAAAGAGAATCGTTGTCCACGCACCTTTGGATAGGATTTCCTTATCCAGTTCTTTGACGATAAGGGTACCATCTTCTTCATAGTTAATTGTTATTTCATCTGCGTTAGCAGCCATAACTTTCTCCTCTATTTTGGGATAGGAATCGTTACGTTGCAATAGAGCATCTTTGCAGAAAAAGCAAGTATATTGCTCGCCGTCTTGTTTGGAAAGAGGGAAAAATGGTTTTCAGGGTTTTGTAAAATATACGGTTTGGAAAAGGACCTTCCGTCGGTTGATTCCGTCCCGGCAGGGAATTTACGATTCTTTTTTCTCTGGAGGGAACTGAATTTCGAGGGTAATACCTTCCGGTCCTTTGACAAAAATCCGGCGCTCGCCACTCTTAGAAACAGTATGTTCAACATATTGATGATCAGATGTTCGTAGCCTGTTGATCAGGTTGGGGTAGCTGTCACCGGTAAAGGCGATATGATATCTATTGCGCATCGGTGCCATGGTTACTTGATGCCGCCAGGTGAATGAGAGCTTTCCCCTCACTGTACAGCCATGATCCATCAAAGGAAAAGGGAGGACGTGGCCCTGGTTTCAGGCGGATCGTCTGTTCAAAGAATTTTTCCATTGTCGTCAGGTCGGAGGTACGGATAAGTACATGATCGATCTGCATGTTGTTTGCATCACTCCTTGTCATTTTGTCGTCGCTTTCGGCGCTGCATTGCATCTGTATATCGACGTCGGGCAGCTTCGCAAGCCGGTTTATATTCGGGAATGGGTGAAGGCCTGCCTTTGTCGTTTAAGGCAACAAAGGTCAGGTAGGCTGAGGCGATATGTCGCACATCGCCTGTTCTCATTTCCTCCCCTTCAACGCGAACGCCGATCTCCATGGAAGAGCGGTGGGTCATGTTGATGCATGCCTTAAGCGTCAGTAGGTCGCCCACGTGGACAGGCCGATGAAAGTCGATCCTGTCAATGGAAGCGGTGACTACATTGGTTCGGGCATATCTTGTGGCAATGACAAATGCGGCATCGTCGATGAGCTGCATGATGACGCCACCGTTGACATTTCCTGCCGGGTTGGCATGGTAAGGCATCATGACATGTGAAATGACGGTGCCGCAGAAATCGGATGTTTCACAGATGGGCATATGGATGGTTCCTGATTAGAAAAAAAGGCCCCTCCCGCTTGGAGAGGGGCCGGATAATGTTATTTACTGCTTTCTGAAAACCAGATGGTTGCCCATGCCCTTGTCGACCAGGATATGGTCGCCTTCGCTGAAATTGCCTTCGAGGATTTCCAAGGCCAGTGGATCTTCAATATAGCGTTGGATTGCCCGCTTAAGTGGGCGTGCGCCGAATGATGGATCATAGCCGGTCTCAACCAGGAATTCCTTGGCTTCCGTGGAGAGTTCAATGGTGAACTTGCGGTCTTCCAGTCGCTTGGCCATGCGCTTGATCTGAATATCGACAATCTGCATCAGGTCTTCTCGCGTCAGGCCATGAAAGGTGATGATTTCATCCACTCTGTTCAGAAATTCCGGCCGGAACTGCTTGTGGAGCAGCTCTTCTACCTGACGACGCATTTCTTTCGGATCGGTCTGGCCAAGCTCCATAATAATATGACTACCAAGATTAGAAGTCATGATCATGATCGTGTTTTTAAAGGACACTGTTCGGCCCTTTCCGTCGGTCATGCGGCCGTCATCAAGTACCTGTAAGAGTACATTGAACACGTCCGGATGCGCTTTTTCTATCTCGTCAAGCAGGATAACCGAATAGGGACGCCGCCGTACCGCCTCGGTGAGCATGCCGCCCTCATCGTAGCCCACATAACCCGGAGGCGCTCCGATGAGTCTGGCCACGGAGTGTTTTTCCATGTATTCAGACATGTCAATACGGATCATGGCGTCTTCCGAATCAAAGAGGAAATCGGCCAGTGATCGGGCCAGTTCGGTTTTTCCGACGCCGGTGGGGCCAAGAAAGATAAACGAGCCAAGCGGTCGGTCGGGATCCTGCAGGCCTGCGCGGGCTCGACGTACCGCATTGGCCACCGAAACAATCGCTTCTTTCTGGCCGATAACCCGTTTGGCCAGCTCGTCCTCTGCCTGGACGAGTTTTTCTTTTTCTCCTTCAAGCAGTCTATCTACCGGTATACCGGTCCATTTTGCCACCACTGCGGCAACGTCTTCGGCGGACACTTCTTCTTTGAGCATATGGCTTTTCTGTTGGAGCTTTTCAAGTCTTTTGTTTTCCTCTTCAAGTTCCTTTTCCAGCTGGACAATTTTACTATAGCGGATTTCGGCAACCTTGCTCAAGTCGCCGCTTCGTTCGGCCCGCTGCTCTTCCATGTGTGCTTCATCGATCTTCGCCTTGATGTCACGAATTTGTTGGATAACGTCTTTTTCCAGCTGCCACTGACCCTTCATGGCGTTGAGCTTGTCATTGAGTTCGGCCAGCTCTCCTTTCAGTTTGTCCAGCCGCTCTTTTGATGCCTTGTCCTTTTCCTTTTTCAGGGCCTCAATTTCGATTTCCATCTTGATCCGTTTGCGGTCAAGTTCGTCGATTTCCGTCGGCATGGAGTCGATTTCAATGCGAAGTTTGGAAGCGGCTTCATCGATCAGATCAATGGCCTTGTCCGGCAGAAAACGATCGGTGATATAACGGCTGGAGAGTACGACGGCTGCAACGGTAGCCGAATCCTGTATCCTGACCCCGTGATGGACTTCGTATTTTTCTTTGATTCCGCGCAGGATGGCAATGGTATCCTCTTCCGATGGTTCCTGGACCAGGATTGGTTGAAAGCGCCTCTCCAATGCAGCATCTTTTTCAATGTATTTGCGGTACTCATCCAGCGTGGTTGCACCGATGCAGTGCAGCTCACCCCGGGCCAAAGCCGGTTTGAGCATGTTGGAGGCATCCATGGATCCTTCCGATGCCCCGGCGCCGACTAAGGTATGGATTTCGTCAATAAAGAGAATGATCTCGCCGGCCTTTTTTTCCACTTCCTTAAGAACTGCCTTGAGCCGGTCTTCAAATTCACCCCGGTACTTGGCGCCGGCAATCAGCAGGCCAAGATCAAGAGAAATGATCTGTTTACCTTCCAGGGTTGCCGGAATATCACCATCGACAATTCGCTGGGCCAGCCCTTCGACAATGGCTGTCTTCCCGACACCCGGCTCACCGATGAGGACCGGATTGTTTTTTGTCCGTCGACTAAGCACCTGGATGATCCGGCGGACTTCCTCATCTCGGCCGATGACAGGATCAAGTTTTCCCTGCCTGGCTACGTCGGTCAGGTTGCGGGCATATTTTTCCAGGGCCTGGTATTTTTCTTCCGGGTACTGGTCCGTCACGCGTTGGTTGCCGCGAATGGTTGTTAGTGCCTGCAAAAATCCATCACCGGTAATGCCCAGCGAACTCAACATCTGTGCTGCCGCTGAAGAGGAAAGCGCCAGGATTGCCATGAACAGGTGCTCCTGACTGACATACTCATCCTGCATGGATGTTGCTGCTTTGAAGGCCTCATCCATGAGTTTTTTAAAATCCTGGGACATATAGGTCTGGCCCGCGCCGCCGCCTGAAACCTTGGGCAGCTTATCGATGAGCTGGTTGGCCCCGCTCAGTACTCTGCTTGGTTCAATCCCCATTTTTTGCAGTACTGGAACAACAACCCCTTCAGGCTGTTCAAGGATGGCCTTCAGCAGATGTTCAGGCTGCATCTCCTGATTGCCGAACTGTTGGGCTGTATTATGGGCGGTTTGAATAGCCTCCTGGGATTTCATGGTAAATTTATCAAGTTGCATATCTCTTCTCCTTTGTTATCCGTGCAAAATGCACGGGAATGTATTTTTTTATCAGTAGAGAAGATAAGGAGGGTTTGTTCTGTGTCAAGATTTTGGCTGAAATACTAGGTGGAAAAATTACAAAATTGAATTTTTCATTTATCGGCGAATATTGAGTGCACAGGGGATGTTTTCGGCAGCGGAAGGATCAGGTAACATTGCGTAGTAAGGGAAATGAAAAAGGCCCCTGCCGATTTGGCAGGGGCCTTTTTGGTTGTGTTTATTGTAAAAAAAAAATCAGCCGCCGCAGGAACCGGAACTGCAGGAGCCGGAACTACATCCGCCGCCGCCACCGACCGGGTTGGTGGAGGTGATGGAGAATCCTGAGCGATATCCGGCTTCAATAAAGTCTACTTTAATCGCTCCGCAAGAGCTCAGCAGATCTTCTTCAACCAGAAAGGTGAGGCTGTCTTCTTCAAAAGTTTTGTCGTTGTCTTTTGGCTCATCCAGAGCCAATCCCAGTGATGGGCCGGATCAGCCGCCCTGCATGAGGGCGATGCGTACGGCGGAATCGATATTATTCTCTGAGAGATATGTTTTTAAATTCTCCACAGCGGAATTTGTTACTTCAAACACGTTGTCCTCCTTCCGTCAAAATAAAGGTAAAAATCATCAAACTGTAGGCATCTCTTGATAAAAAGAGATGGGTTTTTCATTTCCAATAAAAAAAGCATTTTCAAACTGGTATAAAGTAAGAATTTTCTTATATTTTTCATATGGTTGAATCTTTTGTTTCGATATCTATCGATTCAGATTCAACCATGCTGATATATAACTACACTAAGGTAGATTTGTCTACTTGTCAATGCCGGAATAACGTATTCTCTTTAATCGGCTACCACACAATGTGGTTTAAAAGAATATGATATTGGGAGGATTTTTTTAAGGGATGGTCTCTGGTTTGGTGAAATTATGGGAAAAAAGTTGCCAAATAAAGCGGCAGCATCTACTATTTATTCTAACGACCCTTGGTGAAGAGCGAGTCCTGTTATCTTTTTTTTCGCTCTTTCTCGCACTCACTTTTCAAAGGACACTTACTACCATGCGCAAGATTGTTATTTCGACCGGAGGCGGTGATGCTCCCGGCCTGAACGCAGTTATATTCGCAGTGGTTAATTCCGCTGCCAGACGTGGCTGGGAGGTATATGGCAGCCGATCCGGCTATAAAGGACTGCTTGACCCTGATGAACTGGTGCGTTTGACTCCCGAGGATGTGGAGGGGATTACACCGATAGGTGGTACCATCCTTGGCTCGACCAATAAGGGAAATCCTTTTGCCATGCCGGTTGAGAATCTTGCCGGTGAGGTTAATGTCGTTGATGTCTCTGATCGAATATTAAAAAATTTTAACAGAATGGGCTTTTATTGTCATATCGCCGTGGGTGGGGACGGTAGTCTGGAGATTGCCCATCGGTTTGCAGAAAAGGGCATGCCGGTTATTGGGGTTCCTAAAACCATTGATAATGACCTGGAGGCCACTGATCGGACCTTCGGTTTTGATACGGCGGTTGCCACGGCTACGGAGGCGCTTGATAAATTGCACTCGACGGCCAAGTCCCATGACAGGGTCATGGTTGTTGAGGTCATGGGGCGGGAATCGGGCTGGATAGCTTTATACTCCGGCATTTCCGGGGGTGCTGATGTTATACTTATTCCGGAGATTCCCTTTTGTTATGATGCAATCTGCGAAAAAATCAGTGATAACGAACTGCACGAAAAGCATTATTCAATTGTTGTGGTAGCCGAGGGCGCCAAGGCTGAGGATGGAGGTGTCGTCAGCCGGGGCAATGGTGAAGTTGGCCGGTCCGAGGTTGTCCTTGGCGGCATTGGAGAATGCGTTGCCCGGGAGATCCGTCGGCGACTTGGCAAGGATACTCGATCCTTGGTCCTCGGGCACCTGCAACGAGGTGGTTCGCCGACGACCTTTGACCGGTTGTTGGCACTGCGTTTCGGCGCTGCGGCCATGCGGTTGGCGGATGCCGGCACCTTTGATCACATGGTTGCCTCGAATCCGCCGACAATGACTTCGGTGCCGCTGGCGGATGCCATCCGGAGCAGGAAGAAAGTTGATCCGGGCAGTGACAAGGTACTTACCGCCCGTGAAATCGGCATCTGTCTCGGTGATCGGCAGGAATATGTCCCTTATTGATTGCAAATCATATTTTTCGATAGATACCCTTTATGCATACCGGCGAACTTCTGCAAGAATTTTATAATCGGCTTTATAGATATTTCGGATCCCGAAACTGGTGGCCCGGAGATACCCCGTTTGAGATCATGGTTGGGGCCATTCTGACCCAGAATACCAATTGGAAGAATGTTGAACGGGCCATTGCCAATCTGAAAACAGAGGGGTTGCTTACGATTACGGCAATGTCGGCCCTTTCCAGAGAACAACTGGCTGAGTATATCCGGCCAGCAGGGTATTATAATATCAAAGCGGACCGACTGCGGAATTTTTTTGCCCTGATTAACGGGCAATGGGATGGTGATCTTGATTTATTCCTTCGGCAGCCTGCAACGGTCCTGCGGGAAGAATTATTGTCCGTCAAGGGAATCGGGCCCGAGACAGCTGATTCCATGGTTTTGTATGCGGCAGGGAAGCCGGTTTTTGTCGTTGATGCCTATACTCATCGCATTTTGATCAGGCATGAAATCATCGATGAGTTTTATGATTATTATATGATTCAGGAATTGTTCATGGATAATTTGGAAGAAGACAGCGCCCTGTTTAATGAATATCATGCGTTGATTGTTCAAGTCGGCAAGGAATTCTGTAAGAAATCACGGCCCGTCTGTGAAGGTTGCCCGTTGGCAGGGTTTAATGGGATTAAATGCGCTAATTGAAGGTGAAGTAATCCGTGAGTGATCAAGGGGGCAGGGGCACCGCACGGAGTCTCGTTGCACTCGCTTACCTCTTCGCACTGTCGTGCTTGTTTGTATAGATGAGCTATCGGAGTCTCCGCTCCGCTTGCTTACCTGGACGAATCTACGGCACCTCTGACCACTTGCAAAATTTGGGAATGCGAAATCGCATACTTACCCCCTCCCTGCGATCAGATACAAGAATCTTTAAACGTTTTTGCTCCGGTTTCGACTGTGCCAGAGGAATTTTCGGCAGATGCCGCGAATGAGGCTGGCTTCTTTTTTAGTCAGTTGTACC
>WGCP01000214.1 GCA_015493715.1 Desulfobulbaceae bacterium | reverse complement strand
CTGATCCCCATGGCCAGGGGCAGTTCCCTGGGGGAAAAACCAAAATCTTTTTGCAGCCGTTCCCGATCAAAACGGGTTATCCAGGAGCAGGAACGATCCGTACAATAGGCAGCCGCCTCCATTGCCCCCAGGACGTGACCGCCGTCAAGCAGACAATAACGCAACGCCCGCCGACCATACTTCCAGCTTGATCGGTAATAGATGGCCGTCACCAGCACAACAAGGCCGTTCACCATGCCGCCATCGTGCAAATATCCTTCAAGCCCCTCTTCCGGCTTCAAGACATGGAGAAGGCGCAGCCGTTGGGTCAACGGTTCAAAATGATAAATACCATCGGCCAGGCCGGACTCGCCACGGCTCTGCACATACAGTTCACAAGGATAAAGGGCGCCGGCGGACGGATTGGCCCGCAGAAAATATTTGCCGCCCGGGTACACCTTTTCAGCAGTTATTCCACAGCAGAGGTGTAAAAAGTCCCGAAGTTGCGCACAGCCATCCAGAGGAACAGTTTCAAACTCCGGCGGGTAGTGCTTAAACACCTCAGGCTGCCGCTCCCAGTCCATACCCCTGCCGGATCGAACCGATTCCCAGGTATGGATGGTGTGCCGGTGATAGTCATTCATTTTTCCAGACAATGGAAAAGGTGGACCAGACCACTATCATTGGGATTTTTTCGTTCCTCCTCCCTCGCATTCTTCACGATACGGATTAATGGTCAGCACAGGGCAGCAGGCTGTTTTGACAACCTGATCCGCAACTGATCCAAACATGATCCGTTCCAGTCCCTTGTACCCATGGGTCCCCATAACGATAAGGCTACAGCCGATCTCATCGGCATAATTTAGGATTTCTTCACCTACATCACCGGCAAGCACCTTGCTTGTCACCTCCGTTAAACCATAACCGTCCAGGACCTTTTTATTCTCCTCCAGGAAGGCATCCATCCGCTGCTGAGCGGACTCAAAAAGCTTCTCTTCCAGGTTCGGCATACTGACCGGCGGTACAAAAAAACCGCTGTAATCCTCGAAATTCTGCACCACAAAGACAAAATGGAGGGAGGCCTTAAACGTTCCCGCCACGTAGGCCGCCGATCTGGTAATCTTGGCGGCATTGTCGGAAAAATCAATGGGCGTCAATATGGTCTTAATTTCCTGCATACACAACCTCCTTGGGTAATAATTAGCCCGCATATTTCACAAAGGTCGTCGCGAAAGGTCTGAAAATACTATGAATGCAGATAGCGAACGAAGTGAGACCTTCGAGGAACAGCGTAAAAAGGTCCGCAGACATATTGAAATATTTCGAGGAATCCTTTTTACGCTGTAACGCAGCAGGCATGGTATTTTCGGGCCTTGCAGCAGATCGCTTGTGAAATATGTGGGTTAGGTTAAGAGCGGAAAACGGCCCGCCACGGATTCTCATCCGTATCCTCTTCCGATATTCCATAGTTCCACAGGAAGGATGCCTTTTCAAGGGGAATTACCGGCCCTTCTACAAAGCGGTTGACCATGGCCGCGAAGAAGAATATAGTTGCAGGATTTTCCATGGATATGACAAAAAAGCTTTTCCCCTTGCCCTGTTTCAGGAGAACAAGATGGATTTTGAACCGAAATGGATCGCCTGGGAAACTACCCGTCGCTGTAATCTGAAATGTGTTCATTGCCGTTCCTCCTCGGAACTTGAGGCCAAAGGGCACCCGGACTTCTCCCTTGATGAGGCTAAACGCGTTCTTGACGATATCCACAGCTATGCCGACCCCGTAATCGTCCTTTCAGGAGGCGAGCCCCTGCTTCGAGATGATATTTTTGATATCGCGACCTACGGCACGGGCCTTGGACTGCGTATGTGCATGGCCACCAACGGCACCCTCGTCAATCAGGAAACCTGCAAGGGTATCAGGGAATCGGGAATAAAAATGGTTTCTTTAAGCCTTGATGGTGCAAGTGCCGCCATCCACGATGATTTCCGTAACCAGCCCGGTGCCTTTGACGGCACCATGAATGCCATCAGACTCTTTAACGAAAACAACATTCCCTTTCTCATCAACTCATCCTTTACCCAGCGAAACAAACAGGAAGCGCCGAAAATTTACCAACTGGTAAAAAAACTGGGCGCAACCGCATGGTACCTGTTTATGATCGTCCCCACCGGCCGCGGAGAGGAAATCATGGAAGAGCTGATTCCTGAATCCGAATATGAGGACATGCTCAACTGGCATTATGACATGGAAAAAGAGGAATCGGACATGCTGGTGCGGCCCACCTGTGCGCCCCAGTATTACCGGATTGTGCTCCAACGGGCCAAGGAGGAAGGAGAAAAGTTCAAACGCCGCAGCCTGAAATTTTCCACCGGTGGTTCCAAGGGCTGCCTTGCCGGTCAGTTGATCTGCCTGATAGATGTGGACGGCAATGTTCTGCCCTGCAGTTACTTCCCCAAGGCTGCAGGCAATATACG
>WGCP01000213.1 GCA_015493715.1 Desulfobulbaceae bacterium | reverse complement strand
TATGTGATATCCCTTCTCTGAACAGTGGCTGAGCAGGAAAAGCTGGTTCTTTTTTGTATTTTTGACCTGCTCACAAGAGAGGTACGTTCTTTTTTTGGCTTTCAAGAAGCAGAAACATCAAATGACAAATTATTTTTCAGTAGAATCGATAAAGAATGCCCTGTCCCCCAACCGTTTCGGCAAAACGGCACCGTCTGTCCAGCGTTGTCCAGCAAAGCAGTCCTTGCTTTGCTATTTACTTCAGAGTTCCAAACGGTTATAAACAAACTCCATAGAAAGCAATAATTGCCTTCCCAGGTGTGCGCGCCTCAGTCCAACAACATTTTATCAAACATCCCGCTCCTTCAATCAGAGGTCTGAGCATGCAGCACGGTTTCGGGAAATATCAGAGGAAGAGTGTCTTGCAATGGCGGGACGAATGATAAAACGCTCTTAGCTAAGTGGCGCAAAATAGTTCCTGATTACCATCAATCCTCTGAAACAAGGGATACCATCGCTTGGTGGGATTAAACAAAGAGAACCTTTCTACGCAACAGGTGAATTTTATGTCAAATCAAGTAGCGGATACCGAGCGATGTTATCCCTGATACGGCTTTGCTGAGCTTCCATGGTAATCAGGAAACAGTTTGTTAAAGTTTGCGATAAATATGTACAGCCAACTATTTTGTGTCCATTTGACAGGGGTGAGTAAATGGGTTCGCAAAGTAAAAATTCAATCACAAGAAAGCTGACAGCCGCTTTCTTTCCCCCGTCTTTTGATCATTCGGATCAAAACTGTTTCTCAGCCTACCGGGAACGACCGGCGCCTTTATGAGCAATATGAACACCCGGCCTCCGGAATCTATCCTGGAGCTTATACCTAAAAAGCCCAAATTTCAACCATCAACCTCTTCCTACGATATTGTTTTATCGATCTTCACTGTCTCTGTAGAGCATCATTTCCGTCATTGTAAAAATTATTTTTTCACACGGAAAAAGGGTTCCTGTCGCGACATTTTCCAAATCTTTTTGAAATGAAAAATAAAGTAGAGTATCGTGTTCGATGGAATCGGCAAAAGTCATCAAATCCATACTACATTTTGACCACTTCGTTATCCTATGCTTCAAGGAGAGCCTTTTGATCGGGAATCCAAATAATATCTTAACCAGACGTCTTTACATGGACACCCGACAACAACACTCGGGTGTGACGATTGCCCCTGTCTTTCCCGCAGTCTGTCAGGCGGGAATCCAGGATACGGATCTTTACACAATCATTTCCCATGGATACCCGACAACGACACCCGGGTGTGACGATTGCCCCTGTCTTTCCTGCAGTCTGTCAGGCGGGAATCCAGGGTACGGGTCTTTACACAATCATTTCCCATGGACACCCGACAACAACCCCCGGGTGTGACGATTGCCCCTGTCTTTCCTGCAGTCTGTCAGGCGGGAATCCAGGGTACGGGTCTTTACACAATCATTTCCCATGGACACCCGACAACAACCCCCGGGTGTGACGATCGCCCCTGCTAAAGGAGCATTATCATGACATCTTTACCGCTCCACAAGACAAAAATCGTCTGCACCATTGGTCCGGCATCGGCCACCGTCGAGATACTTTCCAGGATGATCCGGGCGGGGATGAATATCGCCCGGTTGAATTTCTCGCATGGCAGTTTTTCAACCCATGCCCGGACCATAGAAAATATCCGTGCCGCCGCCGACCAAACCGAAAAAAGAGTGGGCATCATGGCCGACCTGCCGGGTCCGAAAATTCGAATCGGCAGTTTTACCAAGGAGCCGATCACCCTGCACAGGGGCGATTCTTTTACCCTGAGCGCAGATGATTGCCCCGGCGACAACCACCGCGTTTCCATCACGCTTGCAACCCTGCCGCAGGCCGTCCGGCCGGGCGATATTCTCTTTCTTGCCGATGGGCTTATTCAGCTGAAGGTTGAACGCGTCACAGGGCCGGACATCATCTGTACGGTTGAGGCGGGCGGGGAACTCCGATCAAAAAAAGGCCTGAATGTCCCCGGCATTGACCTCGGCATCAGCGCCTTTACCGAGCGGGACCGGCAATGTTTGCAGTTTGCCCTTGAGCATGGGGTCGACGCCGTCAGTCAATCCTTTGTCAATACTGCCGCCGATATTATCGAGGTGCGCGAGGCAGCCCGGGAGATGGGATACAAGCCGTTTATTCTGGCCAAGATCGAACGAGCCGGAGCCCGCGACAATATCGACGAAATCCTTGCCGTCTCCGATGGAATTATGATTGCCCGCGGTGATCTCGGTGTTGAAATCCCCATAGAACAAATTGCCGTTGCCCAGAAATTCATCACCCGCAGGGCCAAACTGCAGGCCAGGCCCGTTATCACCGCCACCCAGATGCTGATGTCCATGACCCATAACCGCAGACCGACCAGGGCCGAGGCAACCGATGTGGCCAATGCCATTTTAGACGGCACAGACTGCGTCATGCTTTCAGAAGAATCGGCCATGGGTGACTATCCTGTTGAATCCGTGCAGATGCTGGCCGGAATTGCCGAGGCAACCGAGCCCACCATTCCGGCCGACCACATTGAACAGGCCCTACAATGCTCACCTGCGCCCCCCCCGCGAGCAACCATTGTTGATTCCCTCAGCATCAGTGTCGAAAACATCATTTCCCGGCTGCAGACCGTTGCCGCAGTGCTGGCACCGACAGCCAGCGGTCATACGGCACGCAGCCTGAGCCGTTTGCGCCTGCCGACCTGGATTCTCGGGGTCAGCCGGAGTGAACGGACCTGCCGTACTCTGCTCTTTTCCTACGGCGTATGGCCGGTTGTGGAACCGGACCACCCGGATGACTGGACCGATATAGCCCAAGGCTACGCGCAGGAATTCTCGCTTGCCGGAACATACATCATTCAAACGGAGGGCCCTTCCCCCGCCCATCCGCAAACCAACCATAAACTGGAAATCATCCCCCTGTCTTCAGGTGGAGAACCGTATAGCTCAACAGGTAAGGAGAAAAAATGAGTATTCATCCCCTGGCGGGAAAACTGCCGCCCAAATCCATGCTGGTCAATGTTCCCGAGCTTATTTCCGCCTATTATACCCTGATCCCGGACATGAAAAAAGATGTGGAGCGTGTCTCTTTCGGCACTTCCGGCCACCGGGGCGGTTCCCTGAAACGCAGTTTTAATGAACCACATATCCTGGCCGTTACCCAGGCCGTCTGCGACTACCGCGACCAGGCCGGAATATCAGGAATACTATTCATGGGCATAGATACCCATGCCCTGTCCTGGCCGGCCCAGCTGACGGCCCTGCAGGTGCTGGCCGCAAATGGTGTAACGGTCAGGATCGCTGAAAATTTCGGTTATACGCCGACCCCGGTCATCTCCCGTGCCATTCTCACCCATAACCGGGGACAAGATGCCCGTTGTGACGGCATCGTCATCACGCCTTCACACAATCCGCCCGATGACGGTGGTTTCAAATATAATCCGCCCGAAGGAGGGCCGGCCGACACGGAAGTGACCGGCTGGATCCAGGACCGGGCCAATGCAATTCTGGAAGAGGGCCTGGGTCAGGTCAACAGAATCTCGCTGCAGGACGCCCTTAAAAATAAACATGTCGAATACTACGACTTTATCGACCCTTATGTCGATGATCTTGAAAATGTTGTCGATATGGCGGCCATCAGAGATGCGCGCATTCATATCGGCGCCGATGCCATGGGCGGGTCCGGTTTGGCCTATTACTCCGTCATTGCAGAAAAATACGGCCTCAACATGGAGGTTTTCCACGACAACCTTGACTCAACCTTTTCCTTTATGCACTGCGACAAGGACGGCAAAATCCGTATGGACTGCTCCTCGCCCTATGCCATGGCGGGACTGGTTGACCATAAGCAAAATTTTGATATAGCGTTCGGCAACGACACTGATTTTGACCGGCATGGGATCGTCACCCCCAGCATGGGGTTAATGAATCCCAACCATTATCTCAGTGTTGCCATTAGCTATCTTGCAAAGAATCGACCGCTATGGAACAAAGAGGCAGGCATCGGCAAGACCCTGGTCAGCAGCTCCATTATTGACAGGGTCGCTGCGGATCTCGGCAGAAAGGTGATCGAGGTACCGGTCGGATTCAAATGGTTTGTCGATGGATTGCTTGACGGATCCATTTTCTTTGGCGGTGAGGAAAGCGCAGGCGCAAGTTTTCTTCGCAAAGACGGCACGGTCTGGAGCACGGACAAGGACGGCATTATCATGAACCTGTTGGCCGCAGAAATCACGGCCACAACCGGTCGGGATCCGGGCATGCACTATAAAGAACTCACCACCCGGTTCGGAGAACCCATTTATGCGCGCATAGAAGCACCGGCAACACCAAAGCAGAAACAGGTTCTGAAAAACCTTTCACCCGATGATGTGAAGGAAACCACCCTTGCCGGAGAACCAATCAAGGCTATCCTCACCCGGGCTCCAGGCAACAACGCGCCCATCGGCGGTCTGAAGGTGGTTGCCGACAACGGCTGGTTTGCCCTGCGTCCTTCGGGCACCGAAGATATTTACAAAATCTATGCCGAGAGTTTTATTGATCAGGCGCACCTACATCGTATCCAGCAGGAGGCCCAGACCATGGCTGACCGGTTGTTATAAAGGCTCTGGAAAAAATAATTTTAACATCCTGCTGGTCTAGGGTGCCGGGTGGCGTTCCGGAGAGAACTGCGCAGTCAGCAAAACATGGCGATTTTTTCTCCTGAAATCGACGACAAAGGGCGGCAAGCCGGGATGAATTATTTGTTCCGCGCCTGACGTATCCGCCATCATCGGTCATGGATTGTTGATATTTCAGGGCCTGTTCTTTCGAAAAATACTTGTTGATCAATACCCAAATGTAGTATGAATACCTTCGTTTGCCCTATGTTTTTCAGTGGTTTCGAATCCATCCGTACCCCTCATTTCATCCTCAGGTCATTGCCCTGATAACCGTCGGCGGATTCGGACATGTTCTGGAACCATTGGAGCTCCTGACAATTTCAACTTTTCATTCGTAGGCCATTTATGAAGACAGGCACAAAAAAACAAATGCGCATTGATCGTCGCAAATTCCTGCAGATCGTCGCCGTTGCCGGGGCCGCCGGAGCCGGATGGACCCTCGGCCTGAGCCGAAACAAAGCCTCCTACAAAGTAGTTCAAAAAAGTGAGCCCATGATGGGCACGATCTTGAACCTGACCCTTTACGGCCCTGACCGGAGCGTCCTGGAAACTGCTATTGAGACAACCATTGACCGCATGCATGGACTGGAAAACATTCTAAGCAGACATAATCCGGCCAGTGAACTTGCCCGTCTCAACCACACCGGCACGTTGTACGGTCCGAGCCGAGATCTGACAACCGTGCTTGAGCTGGCCCGCTTTGTCAACGACAAGACCGGGGGTGCATTTGACGTTACCGTTCTTCCCCTGGTCAAACTGCAGCAAGGCGGAAAGGTTCCCGAACAAGCAGAGATACAAAAAGCACTTGCCCTGACCGGATTTCAACACCTGTCAATTGATGCAAAAAAGATCACCCTTGCCCGGGCGGGCATGGGCATCACCCTGGACGGTATCGGCAAGGGATATATCGTCGACCAGGGCGTTGAGACGCTCAGACAAAATGGGTTCGGCAGCGCCTACGTCGAGGCCGGTGGAGACCTGATGGTCACCGGCAGAAAGCCGGGCGACCAACCCTGGCGGATCGGTATTCGCAACCCGCGTCCCTCCTCTTCCGGAGAACTGATGGTGCTCAAAACCAGTAACCATGCAGTCGCTACTTCCGGTGATTACATGCAGGCCTATGCTGCCGATTACTCGCGTCATCATATCGTCAATCCCAGGACAGGCTACTCACCGCCCGAACTGGCAAGCGCCACTATCACAGCCCCCACGGTCGCCCTGGCCGACGGTCTGGCCACCGCCGCCATGGTCATGGGCCATAAACGATCCATTGCCATGTTGCGCAGCATGCCCAACTGTGAGGGGTACTTCATCGACAAAGGTCTCAATCATTATCAGAGCGCAGGCTTTTCGGGTTGACATGAGTGTATTTCATCTTAAAAGAGGATTGAACCTTCCCCTTGCCGGTGCTCCCAGACAGGAAATCAGCTCGGGAAATCCCGTAAAGACCGTGGCCCTGCTCGGCGATGATTTTGTCGACCTGCGACCCCAATTTTCCGTTGCCGAAGGCGACCATGTGGCACTGGGCCAATGTCTTTTTATCGACAAAAAAAATCCGGGTGTCCGCTTTACTGCTCCTGCGGCCGGAGAAGTACTTAAAATTCAGCGCGGCCCCAAGCGAAAATTCGAGGCCATTATCATCCGGGTCAACGGTGATGAGGAACGACTCTTTCCCATTCCAGCGGATTTCGGCCCGGACGGGCTAAGCTGCGAAGATATCCACGATCTCATGGTCACGTCCGGTCTCTGGTCGGCCCTGCGTACCCGCCCCTACGACAAAATTCCGGCTGTTGATTCACGTCCCAACTCCCTCTTTATTACAGCCATGGACACCCGGCCCCTGGCCGCTGATCCGGCTGTGATTATCAATGAACATCAGGAGGATTTTTTACTGGGCCTGAAAATGGTCCAGCGGCTGGCGCCGACCACCTATCTCTGCACCGACGGCAGCCCGGAGATTCCAGGGCGGGACATCGGCGGTATCATCAACGCTGAATTCCACGGCCCCCATCCGGCCGGACTGCCCTCGACCCATATCCATTTTCTTGATCCGGTCCACCAGAAGAAAACAGTCTGGTCTATCGGCTATCCTGATGTGATCGCCGTCGGACATCTTTTTCGCACCGGTCACCTGATGACCGAGCGAATTATCTCCCTAGCGGGACCGGCTATAGAAAATCCGCGCCTTATCAGGACCAGAGTTGGAGCAAACTTACAGGATCTCTGTCCGCAAGAGGCACAAAATGATGACATTCGCCTGCTCTCCGGCTCGGTGCTCAACGGTAGACAGTTCAGCAATGCCGACAGCTTCCTCGGCAAATATCATCATCAGGTCTGCGCCCTGTACGAGGGTGATGGTCGAGGTCTGTTCAGCTGGCTTATGCCCGGCCGGGACAGGTATTCCACCAAGAGGCTTTTTTTCTCCGCCTTTATGAATAAAAAATCCTTTGCCATGACCACAGCGGCCTGGGGTGGACGGCGGGTGATATTTCCTCTGGGTGTCTATGACGAGGTCATGCCGCTCGACCTGGTGATCACCTCGCTCCTGAAAAGCCTGGCCACCGACGACCTGGAAAAGGCGGCGGCTCTTGGTGTCCTGGAGCTGGTCGAAGAGGACCTCGCCCTTTGCTCCTTTGTCTGTCCGGGGAAGAATGATTTTGGTCCCATGCTGCGGGCCATGCTGACAAGAATCGATAAGGAATGCTAATATTATTTCCTAATGCGGGTTTTACCTGCAACCCAATAAATCGTAGGAGCCCGCCCCTGCGGGCGATCATAACCTGCCATAAGTAATGAACGCCTATCGCCCGCAGGGGCGGGCTCCTACACTGTACATAGAATTTTTCTTGTTTTTTATGTCAGGAATTCAGGAGTAAGGCACTAATAGAGCGTAGTTAGAGATACTTAATGAAACTGCTTGAAAAACTCTTCGACCGGGCCGCGCCCCATTTCAAACCCGGCGGCCGTCTGCACCGCTGGTTTCCCCTGTTTGAAGCCACGGATTCCTTTCTGCTTGGCAGCGGAGAGCGGGCGGCCACGGCGCCCCATGTCCGTGATGCCATGGATTTAAAACGGATCATGATCTCCGTTATCGTGGCGCTTTTACCCTGTGTCATCATGGCAATCTGGAATACCGGCTACCAGGCCAACAGTACCCTTGCCGCCATGGGGCTTTCCTGTCCCGGAGGCTGGCGCGGTCATCTGCTGGCGGCGGTGGGATGCGATCCCAACAGTCTTGTCTCCAACCTCTACCATGGCGCCCTTTATTTTGTACCGATTTATCTCGTCAGCGTCCTGGCCGGCGGCCTGTGGGAATGCATATTCAACATAGTTCGCGGTCATGAAATGTCCGAAGCGTTTTTGGTCACCAGTCTGCTGTTCGCTCTGATTCTACCGCCCACCATTCCCCTGTGGCAGGTAGCGCTCGGCATCAGCTTCGGCGTCATCTTTGCCAAAGAGGTGTTCGGCGGCGTGGGCATGAATTTCATGAATCCCGCCCTGGCCGCCCGCGCTTTTATCTTTTTTGCCTATCCCGGACAGATGAGTGGGGATCAAATCTGGACGGCCGTAGATGGTGTTTCCAGCGCCACCGCCCTTTCCACTCTTGCCTCCGGCGCTCCCGGTCATGCCCTGTCCGCCTTACACATTTCCTGGTGGCAGGCCTTTATCGGCACCATCCCCGGATCCATGGGAGAAACATCCGCTCTCGCCTGCCTGATAGGCGCCGCCGCCCTGCTGGTGGTCGGGATCGCCTCCTGGCGGGTAATGCTTGGGATGTTGCTGGGCGGCATCGGCTGTTCACTCCTCTTCTATATGATCGGCAGTGACGTCAATCCCATGTTTTCGGTTCCACCCCACTGGCATCTGGTCTTGGGCGGTTTTGCCTTTGGCTTGGTCTTCATGGCCACCGATCCAGTGACGGCTCCCCATACCTTTACCGGCAGATGGATTTACGGGGTCCTGATCGGGGCGCTGGCGATTCTCATTCGGGTTGCCAATCCCGGTTTTCCGGAAGGTGTCATGCTGGCGATCCTTCTCGGCAATGTCTTTGCTCCCCTGCTCGACTATTTTGTCGAGCAGGCCAACATCAAACGAAGGATGCTCCGTCATGGCTAAGGAATCCTTTTTCAAACCGTTTTACTCGGTCCTGGTCCTGGCCTTTGTCTGTTCCTTTCTGGTCTCTCTGGCCTCAGTCGGCCTGCGTCCTCTGCAGGAAAGCAACCGGGCCCTGGAACGCAAGAAAAACATTCTTCTGGCCGCCGGTCTGTTGCATGGAGACACAAAGGATAAAGATATCGACACATTGTTTGCCCAGGTTGAACCAAGAATCATCGATCTTGCCACCGGCGCCTTTGTCTCCCCTAAGGTTATCGATCCAAAGACCTTTGACCAGTCGGCATCGACAAACGACCCGCAACTCAGCCAACCTCTGCCCAAGGATAAGGATATAGCCGGACTGCGACGGCTGGAAAAATATTCACTGGTCTACCTGGTTATGGACAAGGGCAAGCTGAAAGAGATCGTCCTGCCTATACGCGGCAAGGGCCTCTGGTCGACCATGTACGGCTACGTTGCCCTGGATAGTGATCTGCGCACTATCGACGGTCTTGCCTTTTACGAACACGGCGAAACTCCGGGGTTGGGCGGCGAGATTGAAAACCCTGCCTGGGAGGCCGGCTGGCAGGGCAAAAAAATCTATAATGACCAGGGCAAAGTGGCCTTAAAGGTTGCAAAAGGTGCCTCCAAGGCCACAGGAAAGGCCGCATCCTATGAGGTGGACGGCCTTTCCGGGGCTACGTTGACCGGCAACGGCGTTCAACGACTGTTCCATTTCTGGTTTGCCGGCCAGGGCTTTAAGCCCTTTCTTGAACGGCTCCGAAGCGAGGAGGGAAAAAATGGCTGAAACAACAACCCGGGAGCTTCTGCTCCGTCCCATTTTCCGTAGAAATCCGATTGCCCTGCTGGTGCTGGGAATATGTTCGGCCCTGGCGGTTACGGGCAAGATGGACACCGCCTTTGTCATGTCCGTCTGCGTCACCGTGGTAGTCGCCTGCTCCAACTTTGTCATCAGCCTGGTGCGCCACCATATCCCCAGCTCGGTGCGCATCGGCATCCAGATCATGGTCATTGCCACCATGGTCATCCTGGTCGATCAAATCCTCAAGGCCTTTTTATTTGATCTTTCCAAACAGTTGTCCATCTACGTGGGCCTGATCATCACCAACTGCATCGTCATGGGCAGGGCGGAAGGGTTTGCCATGAACAACCCGCCCAAGGCCAGCTTTATCGACGGCCTGGGCAATGGCCTTGGCTATGGCTTTATCTTGATGACGGTCGCCTTTATCCGGGAGCTGTTTGGTTCCGGTTCCCTGTTCGGCGTTGAAATCCTCAAACTGACTTCAAACGGCGGCTGGTATGTCCGAAACGGTCTTTTTCTACTCCCGGCCAGCGCTTTTTTTCTCATCGCCCTGCTCATCTGGTTTATGCGCACGGTGGATCCTGACCAACAGGAGAACAACTGATGGGTCATTATCTCAACATAATCTTCACCTCGCTCTTTATCGAGAACCTGCCGCTTTCCTTTTTCTTAGGGATGTGTACCTTTCTGGCCATCTCGAAAAAGGTCAAGACTGCGGCCGGACTTGGGATTGCAGTGCTGACGCTAACGGCGATCACCGTACCGATCAACAATTATATCCTCAATGACCTGCTTAAGCCGGGCGCCCTGGCCTGGGCCGGGCAGCCGGATATTGATCTCACCTTTCTCGGCTTCCTGATTTATATCGGCGTGATTGCCGCCGTGGTCCAGATCATGGAGATGGTGATGGACAGGTTCATGCCCGGGCTCTACAATACGCTCGGTATTTTTCTGCCCCTTTTGACCGTCAACTGCGCCATCTTCGGGGCTACGCTTTTTATGGTCGAACGTGATTATACCTTTGGCGAATCCGTTGCCTACGGCATTGGGGCCGGCGGCGGTTTTCTCCTGGCCGTGGTCGCCCTGGCCGGTATCCGGGAAAAACTTGAATACGCCAACCCACCGGCCGGACTGCGCGGACTCGGACTGACCTTTATCACTGCGGGTCTGATGGCCCTGGCCTTTATGGGCCTTGGCGGTTTGAAACTGGGGTAATTGCTATCATGGCATGATACCGGATCTCGTAAAAATGAACGGTTTTCTGCATCAATTTACGATTTCTATAAAAAAATATGAAAAAAATTAAAATAATAGATTCTGATCTCCTTGATCTGCTGGAAGATAACAGTGATTTCCGTACCGGTTATCTCGACCTGGAAACAGGGGACATCCTAACGATCTTTGATAGTTTTTTATATGGTGAAGATGAAGAACAACAGGAGATACTCGACCAAATCGAAGAAAATCCAGATCAGTATCTTGAAATGGATCCCATAGGGTCCCGTGAAGGTTACCGGATTATGGAAAAATTTGTCGCCACTCTCCCCGAGGGAGAAGATCGCAATCTTCTCAACAAGGTCCTGTCATGGAAAAAACCTTTCAGCAATTTCAGAAATGCCATAGCTGATATGGGTGATATCCGGGAAAAATGGTTTGACTTTCATGACAAGCAACTCCGTAGACTTGCCCTGGAATGGCTTGAGTTGAATGGTATTATCGCAGAGTTGGTTCCATATGGGAAAAGTCGATAAACAAAAACACTAAGATACAGGTAGGCACAAACTCTGAAAGAATTTTCAGACACGGGAGCCCGCCTTGGAACATACGAAGTTGATTAAAGAAGTGGAGTAACACCATATGAATGAAATCTATGTCGGGGTCATCTGTTTTCTGATCATCCAGCTCATCATGGTGACGCTGATCACCGTGACCCGCAAGCTGGTTTTACCCGGCGGATCCGTGGATATCCGTATCAACGAGGATAAAACGCTGAGTGTCGAGACCGGCGGCAAGCTGCTGACTACCCTGGCCGAGCAGGATATCCTGCTTCCATCCGCCTGCGGCGGTGGCGGCAGTTGCGGACAGTGTAAGGTCGTGGTGGAAAAAGGTGGCGGTACCATCCTGCCCACGGAACGCTCGCACGTCAGTCTGCGCGAAGCCAATAGCGGTGTTCGCCTCGCCTGCCAGGTCCAGGTCAAGCATAATCTGGAAATTTCTCTGCCGCCGGAGATGCTGGAAACAAGGAAATGGCAATGCAAGGTCCTGTCCAACAACAACGTGGCCACCTTTATCAAGGAACTGGTTCTTGAACTGCCACCCGGTGAAGAAGTAGCCTTCAAGGCAGGTGGATATATCCAGGTCGAGGTGCCGCCCCATTCCCTTGCCTACCGGGATTTTGATATCGACGAGCGGTTTTATTCCGACTGGACCCATTTCAAGATGTTCCAGTATGAATCTCATGTGTTCGGCCCGGTAACCCGCGCCTATTCCATGGCCAACTATCCCGGAGAAAAGGGCATCATCAAACTCAACGTCCGCATCGCCAGTCCGCCTCCGGGCAGCCCACCGGATGTGCCGCCCGGCATTGCCTCTTCCTATATATTTAAACTCAAACCCGGAGATACGGTCACCATCTCCGGCCCGTTCGGTGAATTTTTCATTGATGACTCCGACTCCGAGATGGTGTACATCGGCGGCGGTGCCGGTATGGCTCCTATGCGCAGTCATATTTTTGAACTTTTTAAAGGACAAAAGACCAAACGCAAGGTCTCCTACTGGTATGGTGGCCGGTCCATGCAGGAGGTTTTTTACGCCGAGGAATTTGAGGCTCTGGAAAGAGAATTTCCCAACTTTTCCTATCATCTTGCCCTGTCCGATCCCCAGCCCGAGGATAACTGGCAGGGGTATACCGGCTTTATTCACCAGGTACTCTATGATAATTATCTTAAAAGTCATCCCGCTCCGGAAGATATCAATTATTTTATGTGCGGTCCCCCGATGATGACCAGGGCCGTCCTTGACATGCTTGATAACCTGGGAGTAGAACGGGAAAATATCCACTTTGATGATTTTGGAGGCTAACGCATATTTTTTTCCTCTACTTTTTTTTGACATTCATAGTGCTGACCGGCGTTGCGCTGTTTATTAATTTCTGCCGCCGCCGGTTGCGAAAAACATCACACGGCCTTACCGGCATGTGTCATAAGGATGGGGGCGCCATGTGCTGCTCCTGTGCACAGGCCGCTCTGGGCGGAAAAGAAAAAAGGCGGCTCCGCCACCGGAAACCAGGCGTGTAATCATGTTTCGGTTTCAACTGTTTTGTCTGAAAATCCCGATAACAAGGGCCTGCCCATGCCGGGTAAGGGATTTTCAGGGTTTGTTGTGGCCGGCCAATCCGGAGTCTTCACTACGTTCCGCTTACCTGGTCCAGCCATGCTGATTTATCCTCCACCCGACCGTCTACCGATTCATATCGCCGTCCCGGTCTCGCTCTTTTCTGCGAAATATATTTTCACCAGCGCAGCTTCCTATCCATCCGATACCCATCTGAGTCTTTACCGGCAAGGAGAAATGTAGAGTGCGACCGACCGACACTGAAAATTATAAATATTTTCTCAAAGTTATCGACTGCCAGTATGCCTGCCCGGCCCACACGCCGGTGCCCGAATACATTCGCCTGATAGCCGGCCGTGATTATACCGGCGCCTATATGATTAACTGGCAGTCAAATGTTTTCCCCGGCATCCTTGGCCGGATCTGCGACAGACCCTGCGAACCCGCCTGCCGCCGCAGCAGAGTAAAAGATCAACCGGTGGCCATCTGCAGGCTCAAGCGAGTGGCGGCTGATTTTCGTCAAGATATTCTCCCCCTGCTGCCACAGGTACCTGAGAAGAAGAACGGCAGACGTATAGCCCTCATCGGTGCCGGCCCGGCCTCGCTGACGGTCGCCCGTGATCTTGCCGTGCTTGGATATGAGCTTGATCTCTTTGATGCGCAGGCAAAGGCGGGTGGATTTATGCGCAGCCAGGTACCTTCGTTCCGACTGCCGGAAGAGGTCCTGGACACCGAGGTCAATTATATTCTACGCATGGGAATTTCCACCCATTTCAATCAATATATTGATGATTTTGAAGAAATACGGCAAAAAAACTACGATGCCATATTCATCGGCACCGGCGCGCCCCGGGGCCGTGATCTTCCCGACCTGCCCGGACGCATGGAGGGAGATGCATCAATCTTTATCGGCATTGAATGGCTGGCAGGCGTGGTGTTTGGCCATGTACAACAGGCAGGCCCTAAAGTGCTTGTCCTTGGCGGCGGCAATACGGCCATGGATTGCTGCCGGACGGCGAGAAGACTTGGTGGGAACGATGTAAAAGTCGTTGTCCGCAGCCCGCAGGCCGACATGAAGGCTTCAAAATGGGAAATCGAAGATGCAATCAGCGAGGACATCCCCATCATTGACAACCATGTACCGCTGGAATTTGTCATCGAAAAGGGAAAACTTGTCGGCATGCGCTTTGAAAAAGTCAGCGCCCGTTACGATGCAACCGGTAAACGCACCCTGGTGCCGACCGGCGAGGAACCCGTGTTCATGGAATGCGATCAGGTTCTGCTCGCCATCGGCCAGGAGAACGCCTTTCCCTGGATAAAGCATGACAGCGGCCTGCAGTTTACAGAGCGCGGCCTGCCGGTTCTGGACCGACTGACCCTGCAGTCCGGCATCCCCAATGTCTTTGTCGGTGGTGATGCGGCATTTGGCCCGGCAAACGTTATCACCGCCGTTGAGCATGGACACCAGGCGGCCATTTCCATAGACCTGTTCTGCCGGGGCAGGAATCTGCATGACAGACCGGCGCCCAAAGTCTTCCTTGCCGACCAGAAACTTGGCTTTCATGACTGGATCTATGACAGTCATGTCAGTGACGACAAGCGCCAGCCCGTTCCCCATGTTGCCAAGGCCAAGACGCTTAAGGACCGGCTGGTTGAGGTTGAACTCGGATTTACTATCACAACGGGTAAACGGGAAGCAGAGCGCTGTTTCAACTGTGACGTACAGACCGTGTTTGAGGCTCCGCTCTGTATCGAATGTGATGCCTGCGTGGATATCTGCCCGACCAGTTGCATTACTTTTACGGAAAACGGAGAAGAAGCGGAACTGCGGCAGCGGTTGAACGTTCCGGCAAAAAACCTGCAGCAGGCCCTCTATGTGTCGGCCGAACTGCCGACGGGCCGGGTGATGGTAAAGGACGAAAACGTCTGCCTCCACTGCGGCCTCTGTGCCGAACGCTGCCCCACGGCGGCCTGGAAAATGCTCAAATTCGTCTGTGAAGCAGCGGTGGCTGGAGATAAATGAAACAGTTAGAGCGAATAAACGACTTTGTTATCCGGTTTGCCAATGTCAACGGCTCCGGATCCGCAAGCGCCAACAACCTGCTGGCCAAAGTAATCTACCGCCTTGGGGTCCCTATCAGCCCGAAAAATATCTTTCCGTCCAATATCCAGGGACTGCCCAC
>WGCP01000212.1 GCA_015493715.1 Desulfobulbaceae bacterium | reverse complement strand
CGGTTGAACCCTGGAAGGAGCATTGGTACTCCATCAGGCTGGCAGTGCCGGTGACCGGCGCTTTTCGGGTCAGGAAATAGGGGAAACGCATCTCCATCCCCGCCTGTTCAGCCTGCAGTTGCCGGCGGACATCGGTCAGTAATTCCGGAAACACCTTGGCATGTATGTCTCTGCGGTATTTTGTCAGGATGTCGGTAAAGACGGAAATACAGGACCCTCTCAGGCTGCGGGGCATTTTTGCCTGTAGAGAAATGGTAGCAATGGTTTGCTGGCGTGCGCCGGTTTTTTCTCGGATGCTGACCGGACAGGTGAAGTTGTTGATACCCACAGCGTCAAGTTTCATGGCTTTCACTTACAGCATTTTTATTTCATCCTCAAGAAAAGAAGTTTGATGGCGTCGTAAAAACTTCGATCTACGGCGTCCTGTCCCGTGGCGATTCGTGGGCATATTACCTGTATATATCTGTTTTTTTACTTAGCCATCTTTACCTGCTATCCAGACTTTTTGCGAGTTCCTCAAGTTTGCCGGTGAAGGAAAAACTTTGGCCTGCGGCCTTCCGGTGTCGGATTACGTTGGTTTGTTTGAAGGCAGCGGTAAAATATGGTAGGCTGCATTCTCATGCAGAATGCGCCGGGGGAAAAAGAAACGGGAGTTGTTGTTGTGGTGGACAAGGTTCGTATAGACAAATGGTTATGGGCGGCGCGATTTTTTAAGACCCGCTCTCTGGCCGCAAGGGCCGTGACCGGCGGCCATGTTTATGTTAACGGCTCGCGGGTTAAGGCGGCGCGTCCGGTGCAGCCGGGAGACAGACTCAATATACGGCGCGGTGAAGAGGAGTTTGTCGTTATCGTTTTGGCACTGAGTGGGAAAAGGGGCCCGGCAAAGGTAGCCGCAACGCTGTATGAAGAAACAAAAGAATCTCTTGTTGCCCGGGAGGCCGCTCGAGATGAGAGGCGTTTGATCCATGCCCGGGCGGCGCGTCCCGACCGTCGTCCGGATAAACGGGAACGCAGGCGGATCAGAAAATTTATACGTAAAGATTAACTGTTGAGGGAAATAATGAAAAAAGTAGAACGAGCATTAATCAGTTTGACGGATAAGTCCGGAATCGAGGGTTTTGCCAAGGCCCTGACCGAGCTTGGCGTAGAAATTCTTTCCACCGGCGGCACGGCGAAAAAGATACGGGATGCTGGTGTCGAGGTAACTGATGTCGCCGATTTTACAGGATTTCCAGAGATGCTTGGCGGCCGGGTAAAAACCCTGCATCCTTTGGTTCATGGTGGAATTCTCAACCAGCGCGAAAATCCTGATCATCAAAAGCAATGCAGGGAGCATGGAATTCGCGATATAGATATTGTGGCGGTCAATCTGTATGCCTTTGAAAAAACCGTGGCGGATCCAAACTGCAGCCTGGCCGATGCCATTGAAAATATTGATATTGGTGGCCCGACTTTGTTGCGGGCTTCGGCCAAAAATTTTCGAGATGTGACGGTGATCGTCGATCCTGTCGATTATGAGCAGGTTCTTGCCGAGATTAAAAAGACCGGCAACACAACATTAAAGACCAGATTTCGGCTTGCGATCAAGGTCTTTCAGCTGACAGCCGCCTATGATACCACTATTGCCGACTGGTTGGTTAAAGTCGATGTGGACGCCAATTCCTATTTTGCCGGAGAAGAATAGAAAAATGCTGAAAATGGCTGTTTTGCTTTCCGGCAGCGGTAGGACTCTGGACAATTTTCATGATCGCATTCAAACAGGAATCCTGCACGCGGAAATTCAGGTGGTCATCTCCAGCTCGGCCGATGCCTTGGGACTGGAAAAGGCTCGAAAATACGGCTATCCCGCCTTTTACGCGGTTGGTAACCCCGCCGTTAATGAGATCCTTGGCCGCTATGATATAGAGCTTATCGCTCTGGCAGGATATCTGCAGCTGTATGAACCGCCGTCGCACCTGCTCAGGGCGGTTCTCAATATTCATCCCTCACTGATTCCCTCCTTCTGCGGGCCGGGGTTTTACGGTCATCACGTGCATGAGGCGGTCAAGGCCAGGGGGTGTAAGGTCAGCGGCTGCACGGTTCATTTTGCCAATGAGGTTTATGACGAGGGACCGATTGTCGTCCAGAAATGCGTGGCCTTAACTGATGCCGACACGCCCGATGATATTGCCGACAAGGTTTTTGCCAAAGAATGCGAGGCCTTTCCCGAAGCCATCAACATGGTTAATCAAAAGGGGATCGATTATTTTTGGGACAAGGGCTGAACTATCACACTCCTCCCTAATCAAGCCACAATGAGGCCTCCCCTTTGAGGAGGCACAAGGTGACCGCAATGACAACCCAGACCATAATGACCGCTCGGGATATAGATCGTAGTATTGATCGGATTAGTCTTGAGATTCTTGAGAAAAATCATGGTATTGACGAGTTGGCCATCGTCGGCATTCATACCGGTGGCGTTTTTCTTGCTGATCGAATTCATCGGAAAATTCTCGCCCATGAACAGGGTGATATGCCGCTTGGCGCCCTCGATATCACCCTGTATCGGGATGACTGGAGCCTGATTTCCCAAAATCCCATTGTGCGGACGACGGATATCGGTTTCCAGGTGGAGAATCGCCGGGTTGTATTGGTGGATGATGTCCTTTTTACCGGCAGAACTATTCGGGCGGCCATGGATGCGATTATGGATTACGGTCGCCCTCTCTCCATTCAATTGGCGGTACTGATTGATCGAGGTGGAAGAGAATTACCCATTGGGCCGGATTATATCGGTTTGTGTGTCAGTGCCGCTGCTGATGAACAGGTGGATGTGCTGCTCAGCGAAAAAGACGGCCGTGATGAAGTTGTCCTGCATGGAGCCCAAGACTGAGATGACTGTTGTATCCGCCTCACCCCGGCCAACGGATCTTGCTGCTATCTGTCATCGGGTGCGGGAAAAATCGGAGAGTTACGAAAAATATAATTTCAGCAGTAAATTCAATGAATTTTTAAAGGCATTTTTTGATCTGGCACAGGAGTTTGATTCACTGGAGGATTTTTATCGGATCTGCGTAGCCGTGCCGCTGGAAATGACGGATCAGGCCAGTGCCCTGTATTTGAAAGAAAAAGACGAGGATTCATTATGGCTTGCCTGTGACAGTGAGCATGGAATTCCGGCTGAGCCTGTTGCCGCCGACAGTGCAATCCGTCTCCAGGATTATCCATATGAGACAGGGGGGATGTATGTTATCCCCATCTGCAGCAAGCAGCCGCAAGGCGTTGCCGCCCTGCCGAAGACGAATGATGCCCCAGGGGAACGGAGAACGGAATTATGGTCCGGAGAAACCGGGTTTTGCGGCATGGGTCGACTTCTCGGTATGTTTGCGGTGGGACCGTTGACCGCACTTACCGCATCGGATAAATTTTTCTTTGTCAAATACGTCAACAGGATAGGATTTAATCTTGATAATCGCTTGATCGCCCGCCAGAATATTGATCATTTGAAGTTTATCAATTCCCTTGTCATGGATATTGAGCACAATGTTATTGTGCCGAACATGTATTTTCTTCATCTTTTTAACCAGTTGAAGAAAAAAATTTTTGAGCTCCAACATCTTGAAGATGAGTTGAAAAATCCAACATCCTGTGGGCAGGATATATCCAGCCGTAATGACTGCATCGACCGTTGCAGTCGGATTCGGGAAGATTTGATGCGCTACCATCAGGAACTGGTTAAACATCATGCCAATATCAGCCTGTTCCTGGAAAGTCTGTTCAGACGCGAGCATTTTCAAAAAGGACATCTGGTTCTACATCCAAAACGCTGCTTTGTGGAAAAAGAGATTATTCTCCCCCAGCTTGAACATTATGCCGCCCGTATACGGGCGGCCGGTATAACGGTGGAACGCCCGGACAATATGCTGGACGAGGAATTTCAGATAATGGTGGATATCGGTCTGCTGGCCCAGGTGTATGCCAACCTGTTTTCCAACGCAGCAAAATATACCCGTCAGATCAAATCCAATGACGGTGTCTCCCGTAAGGCCATGGCCTATGGTCGTGAAATTGTATATGATTTCCCTGAACTTGGTCAGCAGGGGATAAAGTTTAATGTCTTTACCACCGGCCCTCCTTTTGCAGTGGAAGAGGGCAATAAACTCTTTGCGGAAGGTAAGCGTGGTCAGGGGTGTGAAAATATTCCCGGCACCGGCCATGGGCTCTCTTTTATCCGTCATGTGATCGAACTGCACGGCGGCACGGTCGGATATGAAAGCACACCGGAGGGCAATAATTTTTATTTTATCCTGCCTCTGCCCCCGTCCGGATATCAGGCCTCTTCCTGACTTCTCATCAAATCTCGACAATCGGATATATAACTTTTTGTTCATTTTTTTATGAATCAGGTACCTCTAATCCTCCACAGCGACTGGTCCCGCAGTTGGGGCGGTCAGGAAATAAGGACGCTGACTGAACTGCGTGCCATGAAGGCGCATGGATTTCGGGTCGGTTTGATTGTTCGCGAGGGCGCTGAACTGGCCAGGCGGGCACGGGCGGAAGGGATACCAGTGTATTTTATTGATTTTTCGTCAAAATTTAATGTTTCTGCCTGGGGATACCTCTATCGACTTCTCAGGCGTCTCCGGCCGACCGTCATCAATACCCATTCCTCGGAAGATTCCTGGATGGCCGGCTGTCTGGCCCGGCTGCGCCATGTGCCCCTTGTCATACGAACCAGGCATGTGCTGGCCCCAATTTCCAGCTCGCTCAGTTATAATCTCTTTGCCGATGTTATCTTTGCCTGCAGTGAATCTATCGGCCGGCAACTCATCGACCAGGGGGTCTCACCTGCGAAAATAGTTGTTCAGTCCACCGGTATTGATGAACATCGTTTTCGTTTTTCCGAGCAGGATCGGCAGCAGATCAGAGAGCAGTATCAGATCGGCACAGGTGATATTCTGGTGGGCAATGTGGCCTTTATCCGCCACTATAAGGGCCATGATTTTATTGTTCGCACGGCGGCGCAGATGCCGGAGCATTTTAAATTTATGATTGTCGGCGGAAGTGATGATCTGCCTCTCCTGAAAAAGACCATTGAGCAGGCCGGGCTAACGGAACGGTTTATTCTCCCCGGACACAGGGAAGATCCCGAGCGTTTTTTTTCCGCCATGGATATGATCTTTTTTTCCTCATACGAGGGAGAGGGTATTTCCCAATCCTTTATTCAGGGGCTGCTCTACGGCCTTCCCCTGCTGACCTGCCGAACGCCATCACTGATGGAACCTCTGGCCATGGTGGAGAAATATCGTGTTGTAGACTATGGCGACACCAAAGATGCCGCCCTGAAGCTACTGGAATTGGCAGGGGATCTGCAATGCGATGCAGCGCGGATTAAGCGGCAGCGGCAGGCCGTCACCAAAAAGTATGGATTGCAAACAATGATCAGGACTATTGTCAGTGTATATGAGGAGCATGGTATTGCCCTCTAATCAACTGGAATCCGACCAGGAAGGACAAATCGGCAACACCCGCATGGAACTGCTTGCCCCGGCCGGCAGCTTTGCGGCCTTTGAGGCGGCACTTGAGCAAGGTGCGGATGCAATTTATGTCGGGGCGCCGGGGTTTAACGCCCGGGCGCTTAGTCGTGATTTCACCTTTGCCGAGATCGATTCCATGATCAAACAGGCCCATGGGCAGGGTGTCAAACTCTACATTGCTATGAACAGCCTGGTCAAGGAAGATGAACTGCCTGCCGCTGTAGAGGCCCTGTCTTGTTTCCAGCAGATAAAAGCTGATGCCCTTATCCTCCAGGACCTTGGTCTGCTTTACCTTGCCCGTACCTGGTTTCCCGATCTTGTCCTGCACGCCTCGACCCTGATGTCGGTGCATAATTCGCTTGCCGCTGAAGAGCTGGTACGGCTCGGGTGTGAGCGGGTGGTTCTGGCCCGGGAGTCGACCATAGATGAAATGGCTGAAATTTCCCGGAAAACAGGTGCTCAGGTCGAAGTGTTTGTCCATGGCGCCATGTGTTTTTCCTATTCAGGACTCTGTATGTTTTCCAGCCTGCACGGCGGCAAGTCCAGCCTGCGGGGCCAATGTGTGCAACCTTGCCGCCGGCATTATTCCTGGATGAAACCGGGACGTGTCGGCAAAAAGCAGGGACCCGCCAATTATCCCTTTTCCATGAATGATCTCTGTGGCGTCGACGTGCTGCCGGAGTTACAACGGGCTGGAGTGAGCTGCCTGAAGATTGAAGGGCGAATGAAAAGCGCCCAATATGTTGCCAATACAGTGGCGGCCTACCGGCTGGCCCTGGACAGCCTCAATGAATCCGATGAAAAACAGGAAAAGGTTCTGCGTGAGGCGCATCGGCTTCTTGATGCGGCCATGGCCAGAAAACGATCTACCGGGTATATGCTCTCTGCAAAACCGGCAGGGGCGATTTCTCCTCAATTTTCAGGGAATAGCGGTCGTTTTTTAGGTAAGATCAGCGGGATACGTCAGCAAACAGCCGGACGGGGAAAACAGCGAAAACTTTTGCAGTTGTCGTTGGCCGCACCGGTTTCCGAGGGAGATCGATTGCGTTTGCACGATGAAACAACAGGGGCGCGGACCAGTTTCACCCTGCGATTTTTAACCGTTGACGGCCGCAGGCGGAAAAACGCCGGCAGCGGCAGGAAAGTGGAAATAGCCCTGACCGACCAGGTGAAAGGGGTGAGGCATGCTTTTCGGGGTAGTCTGTTTAAAGTCGATGTCGGGTCAAGGATTGTTGCCGAGCGATCCGGGCGCAAACGGCGCCGAAAACTTGCCGGCCGGAAAGTATTACCGGATCGGCGGTTGGTGGAACAGATCATTCATCATCTCAGTTGGAAGCAGAGTCGCACGCAGGAGAAACAAACGCGCAAAGGTCGTACCGACAGACGGACTTCGGCAAAGGGCAGCAGACGACAGGGGAGGCGGGAATTACCCTGGTGGGTCGCCCTGCGGTCCATATCCGAGTTGCGGCAACGGCTGCCGGTACGGCCCGCAAAGATAATCCTGCCATTGTCCCGTGAAAATATGCGCGATCTTGGACGCCAGGGGCTGAAGATTAAAAAATATCAGTCTCGGATCATTTGGCGCCTGCCGCCGATTCTGCCGGAATCTGAACTTATCTGGTATAAAAGACAGATAGAGGCTCTTGTCGCAGTCGGGTATCCCCGTTTTGAACTGGGCCATCTCAGTCAGTACGGATTGTTTTCCTTCGGTGGGCGGCAGGAGCGGGAACGGATTGAATTGTCGGGTCATTACAGCCTCAATCTACTCAATTCAGCGGCCCTGCATGGGGTGTCTTCCCTGGGATTTCGCAGGGCCCTTTTTTCCCTGGAAACGGAATCCGGCAATTTTGCGGCAGCCCTTGCCCATTTCAGGAGCCGGCGCGGACGACCCGGAAAAAAACATGGATCTCGTCAGGTGAAGATGGAGGTTGGCCTGTATGTCTATGGTCGTCCACCTTTGTTTACGGCCCGGTTGGATAGCGACCATTTTCAATATCGGAATATTTTTGTCAGTCCAAGAGAGGAAGAGTTTACCTTGGAACATCGGGAGGGGCTTACCCTGGCAAGGTCAATCTTTCCTTTTTCTCTGCTGTCATGGCAACGCGAACTTGGAAACATGGGGGTGGATTATTTATTGTTGGACCTGACCGGCGGGCCGATGAAAAAGGAAGCAGCCATGGTAAGTGGTCTTCTTGCCGGCGGCGGGAAGAGGATGCGGGTTATGTCCGGGAATTTTCGCTCTACTCTGGTATAAGGGGCACGAAAAAATAATTATCCCATCCTGCTTATCTATTATTCCAAACTCTTCGTTGTGAAAAAGGTTACATATCTCTGATATGCGCCCTTTTTCACGCCTTGAATCTGAAGTAAAATGCCGGCGCATTACGGGATAATTATTTTTCCGTGACCCTCAACTGCCCGTGCTTGACAAAGGAAAGGCGGTTGACTACTATTGTATTTTTTTCGGGATTTTTCGTAACTCTGCGCATCCCTGACAGGCCTATTTTTGAGCCGGTGCGGCAGAGATTCGGTTGTCTTGGATAAGAAAGAGAATAGATATTTTTATGACGAATAAAGAAATCATATCCAGACTGTCTTTGGTGCTTGCCCCCTATCGCGGTAAACTCATTATTGCCATGGTGGGAATGATCGTCGTCGCCGGGTTTAACGCTGCCCAGGCGTATATGGTCAAGCCGCTTCTGGATGAGATCTTTGTTAATAAGGACAGGGTATTACTCAATATCCTTCCTCTGGCCCTGCTGGCATTGTTCATGGTGAAGGGTGTATTTTATTTTATCTATTCCTACCTGCTTGAATGGGTGGGCCAGTGTGTGATTCGGGATCTTCGCAACTCGCTGTATGCTCATTTCAACCGGTTGTCCCTGTCGTTTTTTCACAATATGCCCACCGGGGAACTGATTTCAAGAATCATGAACGATGTCGCCATGCTGCAGGGGGCGGTTTCCCATGCCCTGATTCGGGTATTGCGGGATTTTTTTTCGGTTATAGGTCTGTTGTGTGTCATCTTTATCATGGACTGGCGTCTGGCGCTGATGTCCATGATAATCCTGCCCCTTGCCGTCGTGCCCATCGTTATCTTCGGCAAGAAGTTTCGGCAGGTTTCCACCCGCTATCAGAAGAGTATCGGCAAGGCGACCAATATACTGCATGAGACCATCGGCGGAGCCAGAATTGTCAAGGCTTTCTGTATGGAAAAAGAGGAGGAGAAGAGATTTGCGACCCAGATTCAGCATCTCTTCAATACTTTGATGACCGAAACCCGCTACCGGTGCCTATCCCACCCCATGATTGAATTCCTCGGTGGGGTGGCCATGGCCATGATTATATGGTTTGGCGGTATGCAGGTATTGAAGGGGCATTCGACCACCGGTACTTTCATGTCTTTTCTTACCGCTCTTATCATGCTCTATGAACCGGTCAAGGGGGTGAGCAAAATAAATTCCACCATCCAATCCGGGCTGGCCTCGGCTACGCGGATATTTGCTCTACTCGACATCGCCCCTGATATTGTTGAACGGGTTGACGCTGTTGAGCTGCCGACTTTTCATGACACCATTGAATACCGGGACGTGACCTTTTCCTATGGCAAGGACGAACCTGTTTTGCATGGGATCAACTTGAAAATACATCACGGTGAGGTGCTGGCCGTGGTCGGTCCATCAGGTGGAGGAAAAACAACACTTGCCAATCTGCTGCCCAGGTTTCATGACGTTGAGGTCGGGGCCGTCCTCTTGGATGGTCATGACATCCGCGATGTAACTCTCCATTCATTGCGTAGGCAGATCGCCCTGGTGACTCAGCAGACAATCCTTTTTAATGATACGGTACGCAATAATATCGGCTACGGCAGTCCGGACTGCAGTGAAAAAGAGATCAGGCGGGCGGCGGATGCGGCATTTGCCTTGAAATTTATTGAAGAACTGCCCGAAGGCTTTGATACCGTCATAGGTGAATCCGGAGCAAGGCTCTCCGGCGGTCAGCGGCAGCGCATCTCCATTGCTCGGGCTATTTTGAAAGATGCGCCTATCCTTGTTCTAGACGAAGCCACTTCCTCCCTTGACACTGAATCTGAGCGCAAGGTGCAAAAGGCCCTGGAAAATCTTATGAAAAACAGGACGACCATTGTCATCGCCCATCGTTTGTCGACCATTAAAAATGCTGATCGCATTATTGTCATGCAAAATGGCCGGCTGGTCGAAGAGGGCACCCATAATGCCCTTCTGACCGGTGGTAAAGTCTATAACCAGTTGTACCAGATGCAGTACAGCGATTAGTGTGCCATGTTTGTGCAAAACTTTCGTGGAATTTGGAATCGCCTCCCTTTTGAAAGAGAATATCCGTTTACCGATTCTTGGTTCCGGAAAAAAGATGAACAGCTTCCGGATAGACAGCTGTTTTGGGAATCTATCCGCCGCCTCCTGCTGGTGTATGTGTTGGGAGAAAATCGCAGGTATTACTCCCGGATACCTGAGGAGGCGAAATTCATCCTCTGGCTTCATATGACTGATCATCTAGGGGATTCCTTGATGCGTCTTTCTCCTGTCCAGTTGCTTACCGGTCGGACTGTTGATCTGCTTGCCGACGATAAAGCAACCCTGCTTTTTGAGCAGGGAGGCTGGTTTCGTAAGGTAATGCGATTGTCCGAGGAGGAACTACCGCTGGATTGCCTGGAGTACGACTGTGTGATTCTTGATGCTCTCCACACCAAGCCGCTGCTGGCCAAACATAGGTTGTTGAGACAGATACCTTTTGTTAGTCAAAATGATTTTTTTCACTATTGTCGGGATGACTACAACCTGACACTCTGTTCCTGGGCCCGTATGGAATACCTGTTGAACCAGGAAATTGATGATCTTGCAGGGCGTGCCAAGTTGGTGATGGATAGCCATACCCCCTTTTCCGGGTTGCCGGCAGAACTCGGCCTCTGCGATGATGCACTAGGCATTGTTATCGGAGGTCGGGAGGAGTATCGCATATACAGGCATTGGGTTCAGGTCGTCGAGCTTTTGATCGGAAGGCGACCGGATTTGCAGTTGGTCTTGCTTGGTTCTGACAATGGTGAAGTATTGGCGAGAGAGATTTTGAATCGTTTTCCGGGTAAAAAAATTATCAACTGTATCAATAAATTTGATCTTGCCCGGACAGCGGCTGTTATCGATAAATGCATTCTGGTTCTGTGTGCCGATGGCGGGTTATTGCATATTGCAAGTGCTGTGGCAACCCCAACAGTGTGTCTTTTTGCCCAGGAATACCCCGCATTCAGGTACACTCAGGAGGATAGGTTTCGTGCCCTGCGCAGTAAACAGGATGTCAATACCATAGAGCCCGAGTTCGTTGTCAAAGAAGTTGAACTTGCCCTCTCCGGCAGGTGGCAGACATGGGAAGAAAACACCCCGTAAAGAACAATCGTATTTATGGAATATGACCTCTGGCAATAAATCACTATTACAGAAGATACAGCATACCACTGCATTGAGTAATGATTGGTTTGCAGTACTGCTTGCTTTTAGTATCCCGCTCTCCACCTCGGCAGTTTCGGTAATGGCTGTTCTTATTCTTACGGCCTGGGTCATCGAGGGCAACTACTCCCGAAAGTGGGCCATAATCACCAGTAATCCTGTCAGTTTGGCAGTGCTCTGTTATCTTGGGCTATTTTTCCTGGGCATGCTGTGGAGTGACAATATAGGTGCCGGAATGGAGATGATAGCAACCCAGTGGAAAATAGGAATGTTTCCTGTGCTTCTCAGTTCACTGGTCTATTCCCATCGTCGTCGTTATGTTGTTTCCTTTCTTACCGGATTGACGGTGGCCATGCTGATGACCTATCTTGCCTGGTTCGGCCTCCTTCATTACAGCGATATCTCTCAACACCATCTGACCCATAATACCTTTCATGTGGTGTATAACCCTCTGCTTGCCTTTGGTTTTTACTTGGTCTGTCATGAAGTGCTTTGGGGAAAATGGCGTGGCGTTAGGCGATTGGGGCTTATTCTGCTGGCAGCCTGTATGGCTGTTGACATGTTTATCACTGAAGGACGAACTGGGCAGGTTGCCTTTTTTGTTCTTATGGGGCTCCTGTTTTTTCAGTTTTTCAGCAAAAATAAACTCAAGGGGATTATTCTTATCCTATTTATTCTCCCACTTACCTTTGCTGCAGTTTATCAGCTGAGTCCGATATTTAAGCACCGGGTGGATACGGCAGGGCAGGAAATTCGAGAATTCCATGAAAATCCTAATACTTCCACCGGATTACGTCTGCTATTCTGGAAAAATTCCTGGCGGATTATCTCAGCTCATCCGCTGTTTGGGGTTGGAACTGGAGATTTTCAATCCTCATATGCCAAGGTCAATGCGGAACTATCACCGGAGATGGTTGCCACTGATAATCCGCACAATCAGTATGTTTTTATTCTTTGTCAATTCGGCATGTTGGGGCTTGTAAGTTTGTTGTCCATTTTTTTTGTACAGTTTTATCAAGCGGTAACCATTAAAGATGACTGGAGAAGAATTCGTTTTGCCTTCCCTGTATTTTTTTTGACTATTATGCTGGCTGAATCCTATCTTGTTGTTTATGAGACCGGATTTTTTTTCTCTCTTTTTGCCGCTGTTTTGTATGCCCTCCCCTTGGATGACAGGCGGTCGATTTCCGGGCAATCCGGCGCCGGGGAGCTGATGGCATGAGTTGCCCGGTCTGTGGTCATAGTCGTGTTTTTCTTCGCTATACCATTGGTGCCTACAATCTCAAATGCTGCCGCCGGTGTGGTCATGCGGTCACCAATCCCATGCCGGATCCTGCAGATTTAGCAGCTCTGTACGATCAAAAGTATTTTGCGACGCATTATGAGGATGTCGCTCCTGGTGATCCCGGGTTTGCAAAACACATTTGCCGGGAGGATCACCGGGTCCATTTTGTGGAAAAATATAAACCACAAGGGAGGCTACTTGATGTGGGGTGCGGCAGGGGCTATTTCCTGTATGCCTGCCGCAATCGTTTTGCACCTGTTGGGTATGATATTAGCCCAGCCAATCAAGATTTTATATCTCGGAAGCTTGACATGGAATTTGTCGATAATCCTCAAAAAATTAGTCAACGTCGCTTTGATGTTATCACCTTCTGGCACAGTTTTGAACATTTTCCTGATCCGGAGAGGCAATTAGCGTTTTTTGCTGATTTACTGGATCACAATGGAATACTTGTTCTTGATGTGCCGAACCATGATTCCATTGATGCATTCATGGAAGGGGAACATTGGTCGGGTTGGGACCTGCCGTTTCACTGTCATCATTTTACGCCTAAATCACTGGAATTGCTGACCAGAAAACATGGCCTTGAGATTCTAGGAAGAAAAACTTATCATTGTGGATATATAAAAAATCGGCTTGCTGAAAATCCCATCACCCGTCCGTTTGCCAGGCCGATTGCCAAGTTGTTTCCCGGCTCCTCAATTCTCTTTGCCTGCAGGAAAAAAGAACACTGATGACCCCGGATATTAGTATTATCATCGTCAACTATAATACGGGAATTCTTCTGACCAGGTGTCTGGATTCCATCAGAAAAGAGAATGATGACAAGATCCGGATCATTGTGGTTGATAATGGTTCGGTTGACGACAGCCTTGACCTGTTACAGGCGGATTTTCCGGAGATAGAACTGATCGCCAACCGTGAGAATCCGGGATTTGCAACGGCAAATAATCAGGCAATTAAGCGGTGCGACGGGGAGCTGCTTTTTTTTCTAAATCCTGATACGGAATTGGAACCCGGTTGTCTGCAGGCAATACGAAAATTTATGAACGCGCATCCCAAGGTCGGGCTTGCCGGGCCGACAATTCTCAACCGGGATGGAAGTTCACATCCCGCTGTGGAATACAGGTATCCGGGAAGCCGGTACGGCGGTAGACAATTTGATGATCTTCCTGGAAAAATTGCCTGGATACTTGGTGCCGCACTGGTCGCACGCAGCTCTGTCATTGCTGCTGTTGGTGGTTTTGATACGCGTTTTTTTTTGTATGCCGAAGATATAGATCTCTGTCTTGCAGTGAGAAAAGAGGGATGGCTGCTTGCTGAGATACCGGAGGCAAAGGTCATGCACCTCGAAGGTCAGAGTGAAAAAGAAGCGCCGTTTGCCGAGGTCATGGAGCGTAAGGTGCGATCAGATTTGCTTTTTTTGGAAAAACATTATGATGTCGCAACCGTGCGGAAGATACGACGTGTCCGTCTTCTGGAATCACGATGGAGGATATGCTGCCTGCGTTGTGAGGATTTTTTCTTTGATTTATCGGCTGAAAAAAAAGAAAAATTGATCAGGTATGAAATCATGTCCAGGCTGTATGGACACGTCGGAGGGCAAGGTATCTAAGTGAAAGTGGCCATTATTCATAATCAGTTGCGTTCCAGCGGGGGGATGGAGGCCTATATGCTGGCGTTGATCAATGGATTTCTTGCTGCAGGCGACGAGGTTCATGTATTTACCTACGACGTGGACAGGAGACTGGTGGCCCGGCTCAACTGTACCGTTCACCAGTCGCATTTATTTTTTATTCCAGGACGATGGAAAAAATATTGTTTTCTTTTTTGGTTGAATAAAAAATTTAACCGGAATGGTTATGATCTTTCCCTGGCTCTAACCAGAACAGCGGCTGCCCATGTAGCGGTGGTGGGAGGGGTTCATCCCGCCTCTGTGGCAATGCGAGAAAAAAATGGACATCTGTTACGCCGTTTCCACGATTGGATGGAAGGTCGATTTGAGCGATATATGTTTGCCCAGACTCCTACCATCCTGGCCCATTCAAAAGGCATTGCCGGCGAAATAACAACCTATTATCCGGATGTGGATAACCGAAAAATTGTAGTGAAATATCCCCCTGTTGATACGGATTTTTTTGCACCTGTTATTGGAAATGCTTTACAAAAAGTCAGGACAAAATATTATATTGATCCCGGCCGGATGACTTTGCTTTTTCCTTCCAAGGGGCATCGACGTAAAGGTCTAAACGAATTGTTGGCCGCCTTTGCTCTGCTTGATCACAAAGAATATGAGCTCCTGATTGTTGGAGAAAAATTGCGCGGCTTTCAAGATATTCCTGCTAATGTCCGTTATCTCGGGTATGTCGATAACCTTTCCGGCCTCTACTGTGCGGTCGATTATACTGTTTTACCGTCCAGGTACGAACCCTTTGGCCTGGCAGTGGTTGAGTCCCTGCACTGTGGGACCCCGGTGCTGGTTTCCCGGCAGGTTGGGGCGTCTGAAATTCTCAGTCCGGCGGAAGGCGTGGTTTTGGAAAATATTACAGCCGACACTCTTGCCGAAACGATTTCTCGATTGAAGAAAAACCGGGTTGGGTCCGGCTTTGTCCATCGTCATGGGTTAAGTATTCCCCGGCATATAGCGGACCTGAAGGCATTGGTACACAGACAGGAGCAGAGAAAACAAGAAGTGTATGAACAGCGATTATAAAAAAATACTCATTATCAAACCCAGCGCCCTGGGTGATATTGTCCATACTTTGCCTTTTCTGGCTGCTGTTCATAACAGATTTCCAGGGGCGGAAATCCATTGGGTTGTGGCCCGGGGACTGCATCTTTTTCTTGAAGGCCATCCCATGATAACGAAACTTTGGATTATGGATAAGGATGTCTGGAAAAAGCTTTCCCGTCTACACAGGTCGGTTCCGGAAATTATTCATTTCGGCAGGGACCTTGCCGCTGAAAAATTTGATATTTCTATTGATCTTTCGGGACTGTTGCGCAGCGGCCTGATTACCTGGGCAGCCGGTGCAAACGAAAAACTGGGCTTTTCCGATTCAGATGAGGGAAGCCCTTTTTTTTACACACATAAAATTAGAGGCGGAACAGATATTCATGCTATTGATCGGTATTTGAAACTGGCCCGCTTAATGGGTTGTGATGTCTCGAGGGTAGAACATCCGATGCCGCCTATCTTGGGGGAAATCCCTGAATTTTCCTTTTTACCCGAGCAATTTTGTATTATTGCACCTTCTGCGGGTAAGGAGGCCAATAAGTGGCCGGCTGATCGCTTTGGGCAACTTGCCGCCGGTCTTCCGATTCGTTCGGTTGTCATAAGTAACAGGGCCGATGCGTCGGTTGTCGAAGAGGTGGTCGCCGCCGGCGAAGGTAAGGCAATCTCCATGGCCGGAAAGACAGGCTTAAAGGAACTGACTGCCCTGATCTCCCGTGCAAGCTTTTTTATATCCAATGATACCGGACCAATGCATATTGCCGCCGCTCTCGGTATCCCTGTATTTGCTCTCTTTGGTCCGGCAAATCCGGTGAGAACCGGGCCGTATGGCACAGGCCACACGATTATCAGAAAAAAGATTTCTTGT
>WGCP01000211.1 GCA_015493715.1 Desulfobulbaceae bacterium | reverse complement strand
CGAGTATGCTTCAAAGTCAAAAATGAACAAATCTAAGGCACTGGCAAACGATTACAGGCCGGAGATTCTCGTAAATTTGTCGTCCCCGGTGAACGGTTACGATTTTATTCACAAAATGAAAGTTGCTCTCAAGGAATTACGGGAAACTCAGGTGCGGTTACTGATGATTAAGAAGGCAAAACTCATTGAACCATCAAAACTCGAATCACTGCTTGATGAAAGCAATCAGTTACTATCGATTTTTGTAACAAGCCTGAAAACCGCTATGGCAAAGGAAAAGTAGATTTCGTAATTCGAAATTTCTGGTGACCTCTGCGGTTTAAAAAAATGCATTCAAGTGGCAATCATTTTTTCACCACCTTTTTGTATTGCACCCACGTTGAACAAGGGAAACCCTGTATGAAGAAAAAAATATTAGTCGTTGATGATGAAGAAATAATCCGCAAGACACTGGAACTTAATCTCCTGGACGAGGGGTATAGAGTGGATACGGCGGCTTCAGGCGAAGAAGCGTGTACTCTGCTTGAGAACGGTTATAATTTAATTATAACCGATCTTATGATGGAAGGGGTCGGCGGTCTTGATGTTCTGCGTCGGGCAAAGGAGCTGGACGCTGGTATTATTGTCTTTATTCTGACGGGGTACGGTGAGCTGGAATCGGCGGTTGAGGCCTTACGGGCCGGAGCAGAGGATTACTTACTCAAACCGTATAACCATGATGAACTTCTTCTGCGAATTGGTCGTGTTTTTGAGAAACAGGATATGCGAGCGACCATTGATCTGTATGAAAATATTCTTTCTATCTGTAGTGAATGCAAAAAGATACGCGATGATAGCGATTGCGAACAGGGAACCGGCGACTGGGTCTCCATGGAAAAATATCTCAGTCGAACCACCGGCTCGTCCTTGAGCCATGGGCTTTGTCCGGATTGCTATCGTAGGCGATTGAATGAACTGGAAAATTTCAGTGAGCGGATTTCCAGGAAGGAAAAATAAAAAAAGCATAAAAAAAATTGATTTTTATGGCTTTTCGACCATACAATATCTCATATGATCAAAACGTGGAAGAACATGGTCATAATCAGCAGATAGGGAACAGAAATTAAAGAACGTGGACAATATCGTGCCCAGCTTTAGGTCAAGTTTGATCGATCTGATTGAACGAAACCGCAGACGTAGCAGGGCTACGATGAGGATTTCGTGATTGAAGAGCGGTCAAAGATGGCCTGAAGATGAGATGCGAGATGTTCAGGTTATTTAATCTCTATTCCTAGTTTACTATTGCCGGAGAGAGCCATATGAAGGAGTTTTTATTGCGCAGGATGGAGGTGCTGCTGCATCTGCATGATTTAAGTGTCAAACAGAAGCTTACCCGTCTTATCGTCTTTTTCCTCTGTATTATCACGATTATTGTCTTTTATTCTTCTCTGACCCTCTATCGTCAAAAACATGACGGTTTGGTGGTAAATATTGCCGGCCGGCAGCGGATGCTGACCCAGAAGTTTACCAAAGAATTTTTTCTTTTGCTGCATCAGAAAACTCCCGAGGACCGGAAAAAGGTTTCCGGGCAGATGTTGCATACCAGAAGATTATTTGAGGTCTCCCTGCGGGCCCTTGTTGAAGGCGGTCAAACATTTAAAGACCTGGGCATGAAAGAAGCCATCCGATTGCCGTCCGCCGGCGACCGAAAAATTCATAAACAGCTGCTGCTTGTCCGGTCGCTCTGGGAGCAGCTCTTGCGGGAAGTTGAAAAGATCAGGCCTGAAGATCTGCGGCCGGAACAACTGCTGGGCGTTAACGGTATGAGTGTGAAGGCCCTGGCCGCTATGAATAAAGCCGTTGGTATGCTGGCCGATAAGGCGGATGGCAAGGTACGTGTCTTGCAGATTGTGGAAGGTATTATGTGGTTTCTTGCCCTGTCCGTCTCCTGGCTGATTTCCTCTCTTCTGGTCACTAATCTGACCGCACCGCTCTCCGGGATGGTGAAAACCGCCCAGCGTATTGCCGGCGGCGATTTGAAGAAATATCAATCTGTTGAGTGCTCCCGGGATGAAATTGGAGCATTGGCCGGGCATGTTGATAAAATGCGGACGGCTCTGAGCGATGTGATTCGCAATGTTCAGCAGAATTCTCGTCAGATGGCTCATTCCTCGCATCAGGTGGCCTCTATTTCAAAGGAAATTTTCGAAGTCGGCGCCAGGCAGCAGGAGCGGTCATCTGAGGTATTGCAGGAAATTGTCTCGTTGCAGGAGGTTTCGGGTCAGGTCGATGAATGTATATCAGGAGCCAAGGAAATAGTAACCAGAACCGAACAGGAGGCGGAGTCGGGAATAGCAATTGTAGAAGAAAATATTGCCATGCTCTCCCATGCCGTTACGAGTGTGCATGCAACAGCGGAAGAAATTGAGTCCCTTGATCATGCCTCCGGAAAGATACACACTATTATTGAGTCCATTCAAAATATAGCCGATCAGACTAATCTGTTGGCACTTAATGCCACCATTGAGGCCGCCCGTGCCGGTGAGGCCGGCAAGGGGTTTGCCGTTGTCGCTAATGAAATAAAAGAATTGGCCCGGCAGACTGCGGATTCAACCGGTGAAATCACCGAACTCATCAATCTTCTTACCGACCGTGTTTCCGGATCGGTGACCTCCATGCGGCAGGTTGTGGAAGAGGTCAACAATTCCCAGCAGATGTCCAAGCAGACGGTGAGTGCATTTCAGACCATGCGCGATGGAATAGATGAGACAAACACGGGTACGGGAAAAATCGAAGAGCTGAATAATCAGCAGGTTGAGCAGCTTGAACGTTTACACGCCAAACTCGGCGAGCTGTTTAACGTCCTTGAAGAGAGTTCAAAAAAATCCGAATCAACAGCCCTTGTTGCCGAGGACATGTACGAAGTTTCGGACCAGCTTAATTCCACCCTGGCCAGGTTTGCAATAGATCCACTGGAGTATGTGCCGAGAAAAAAAGATGATAAAAGGGCCCATCCCCGAATCAGGAATCGTCTCCAGATTGATTTAACCGTTGATAATGAAATTTTTCAGGCTGTTACCAACGATATCAGTTTACGGGGATTAAATATTAAGTGTAAAAAGAGAGTCAATCTCCACCAGGAATTCTCGGCACGTTTGCATACTCCGGCGGAGGACGGGAGGGATTCCGGGAAACTCCTGCCCTTGAAGGTGCGTGCCCTGCGTGAACGTAAAAACGGCGAATACTATATGTATGGCCTGGAGTTTGCCCTGGAGGATGAGCGTGATGAGACTCTATTAAAAGAGGTTTTTACTTTTTTTTGCAAGCCCTATCAATATCAGGGGCAGGATTAAGGGCGTTGTCCGTACCTTTGGGGAAGAGTGGCTTGAGGCGTAATTTTCATGCCGGGTATTCTGCACTCTGAACCCTCCGGCCTGGTCAATGTATTTCGTCTATTGACAACTCGTCTGTTTCACGACAATGTATGTTCTTGACTATACTTGTTTTCACTTTTAAGCCTGTCAACCTTGTAGGTAGCCGTGAAGAAAATTATTTTTGTTTCCGCTCTTTGTCTCGGGCTGGCTTTTTGTCTTCTTTTGTTATTCCTCCCTACCCTGCTCTCGTCCCGGTTTGTTCTGGATAAGGTTCTAGCCAGGGTGAATACCCGCCCGGCGACATCTCTGCAGATTAAGGATTTCAATATCGGTTGGCGTAAAGGGCTGCGGATTGATTCCCTGACCTATCTGGATTCGGCGCGGGGTATGCAGGTGCGTGTCGATCAGGTGCAGGGGGACCGGGGCCTTCTGGCCCTGCTGGCCGCACCGAAGAAACTCGGCACTATTCGGGTGCTGAATCCTGTCTGTGACCTCTTGCAGCGCAGTAAAGCCGTCTCCGAGTCGCACTCTGCATCGACCAAAAAATCAACTTCGACCGGCGTTGAACATTCCCAACCGGAAAAAGCAGCAGCATCAGACGGGAAACCTGATAACCAATCGACACCACCCTGGGAAGATGTTGCCGTCCGGATTATTGTCGAGGGCGGTAGGATCATTGTCCGTGACAACAAGGGGAGAAACGACGTCCCCGAAGGAATCATCGCCCTGACCTCTTCGCTCAGCGATGGTACCGTTGACTACACCGTCAAGTGGCAGGGCGGCACCCAGGGAAATCTTGCCGTCGATGGATATTTGAACCTGCCTGCTCGACAGGAGAGTTTTCTCAAGGCCCTTGTCGCCAAAATGCATCTTACGCTCAAGCGGTTTCAACTGGCCCCGATTCTTGCCCTTGCCGCTCGGGGTGGAAAGGTTCCGACGGGCAAAGGCCTGCTTGACGGGGAAATCACGTTAAACGGCGCCGGGCTTGATAAACTTGATGTGCTTGGAAATCTTTCCTGCACAGATCTTGCCCTGTCCGGAGGTATTTTGGGGCCTGATCATCCCCGGGTAAATAAAATTGTCGTGCAGATAGACGGCGGGAAAAAGAATGCGACTGACTGGTATCTCAGTCATTTCAGCCTTGATGGCGATCCTGGACAGGTGAAAGGGAGCGGTAGATATGGCGCACAAGATGCCACCGTTCAGGTAAAGGGTTTGTTGCACTTGCCGTTTTTTCTTACCCAGTTACCGCATCTCTGTAAGCTTCAGCAGGGCGTTGCCGTGACCTCCGGTGAGTTGAATTTTGACGCCGAGCTGACCACCCAACAGGGAAAAAATCGACAATTGCATATGCAGGCAGCCGTCAAGCGGGTTGCCGGGATGCTGAACAAACGTCGTTTTTCCTGGCCCCAGGCGGCATCTCTGTCTCTTGCCGGCTCCGGGTCGGCGGAAAAAATTATTGTCGATAACCTTGATGTGACGACCGCTTTTGCTCATTTGAAAGGCAAAGGGGAGCCTGCTGATTTTTCTCTGAATGGTACCCTGGATCTGGCCAAGGCCAATCAACAGATCGGCCGACTTTTTGCGTTGCCCTGGAGCGGCGTCGGTCGGCTTTTTGTGGCGGCAACCTCGAAGCAGGCAAAAGATGATCGTTATCAGGTACAATTTCAGACAACAAGTTCAAAGATTTCACTGAGCAAGAATGGAAAAACTATACTGCCCGCCTCACCGCTGAAAATCAGCGGCAAGGTCGTGGTACCAGGGAATTGGCTGCAGAAAAAAGGACGGGCCGATATCAGTCTTGACGGTACGCTGTGGCCCGGCAAATTTGCGGTATCGGCGACCGGCATAACCCGTAAGCCGGCCGGGATTAGTTCCGGTTATGAGCTTTCCGCAGATCTACAGTTGGAGCGTCTCTCCCGATTACTGCATAATTTAGGCACTCTGCCTTCGGCTACCGGTTTGGGAGGCCATTTGCGTGCCACGGCAACAGGGTATCTTGCCGGGAAGACGATAGCGCTTCGGGAGCTGGATGCGGCCGTAAAGGGACTGAGTGTTTCTAAAGGTCCAACGGTATTTAAGGAAGATAACCTTGTTCTTCGAACCGGCAAGGCGGATGCTGGCGGCAAGGCTCCCATTGCCGTCCACAAACTCCAGGTTGCCTCTACGCTGAAAAAATGGCAGAAGCAGGGGGGGGCATTTATCTCCTTTAATCTGGAAAAGCAACGGCTTGCCTGTCGTGATCTTCTCTTGCGCAGCTCTCTGGCGGATATTAATGTCCACAGTCTGCGTGTTGATGACCTGCGTCGGGTAGTGCAGTCATGGCAGGCGGACCTCAGTGGCAGTATTGATCTCGCCCATCTTAATGCATTACTGCCCCAAAAGTCCTCGACAAACAAACAGGTGCAGGCTTCGGGAAAGGGCACCTTTATCCTTACGGCTGATCAGCGGCAGAAACCCTATCCGGTTGCCCTTGATTTTACAATTCCCAAGTTCCGACTGGTCCAGGCGGGTAAGGTGATCTTCCCCGGCCAAAAGGTCAGTGCGGTGTTTCGTTCATCCGGCCTGCTGTCGGCCGAGAAGCTGGCAGTCAGCAAATTTCAGCTCAATACCCCGCCCCTTGCCCTGCAGGCCCGTGGGAATATACTTCGGGCAAAGGCGACGAAAATTGACCTTCAGGGAAAGCAGACAGTTGATTTTGCGGCAGTTGCACAACTGGTTAAGGCCTATACGGGAATGGATCTTGTCATGCTCGGTCGCAGGCAGCAGGGTTTCAGTGTTGATACGGCCCTGGACAAAAAAGGACTTGAGAAAGGGCGGTTTACCACGTCGCTGTGGATGGAAAAGCTCAGCTTCTCCGGCATCGAGGCCGGACCACTCGCCATTCCGGTTTCTCTGGCCGGAGGCAGTCTGCAGGCAGGCATTCAGGGGGGACTCAACAGCGGTCGTCTCAGTCTTGATACAACATACCACCTTACGGCCAAACCTCCCAATATTACCATGCCGGAGAAGTCGCCGATTCTTACAAATGTTCGGATAGACAAACCTCTTGCCGATGGTGTGCTCGCCAAAATTCATCCTCTTTTCGGCGTACTGGCCAGTCCATCAGGTTCGGTAAGCGGTACCATGGAACAGTTTTACTGGCCGGTGACAAGGGGAGGGGGTGACAATGCCCGGTTTCGAGTTGTTTTTGATGTCAGTCAGGTAGCCCTTGACAGTCGTGGTGTTTTGCAGGAAGTTCTACGTCTGCTCCATGTTGCCGATCAAACCTTGACCCTTAAAGAAAGTGAAATAACCTGTACCGGCAAGAACGGCCGTATCGGATGTACGCCGGTGAGAGTATTGGTGGCTGATTCGGAGATGACCATCAGGGGTTCGGTGGGTCTGGATCAGACCATTGACTATCTGCTTGAAATCCCGGTAACGGAAAAGCTCATTGGCCGGGAGGGCGCCAGGATCCTTGAGGGAACGACGATTAAGGTGCCCATTCGCGGTACCCTGAAAAAACCGGATTTTAATAGAAACATGATCACTGATACCCTGTCTGATCTTGCCGGGCAGGCTGCCAAGAAGGCCATCAAAGATCAGGTGAAGAAGTTGGTTCCCGGACTGTTTAAAGGATTGAAGTTTTAGCCTGGAGTTTAGAGTTTCGTCCAAGCGAGGTGGCTAGGGGACTGATTTTATTTTTCCATCGGGGACAGAATGATTTTCACAGCAAAACAATCCTGACCCAACAGGTTGAAATAATGGTAAATGATAAAAAAATAAATCTGTCTCCCGGAAGAGAAGCTGTGAAAAAAATTCAGTCCCCTCAGTGCCGATACACCAATATATGTGAAACTCTAATCTTCAGATTTTAAGAACTATGGAAACAATTTTCAGGCTTACCATTATCGGTGCCGGTGGTTTTGTCGGCGCAGTCCTGCGCTATCTTGTCAGTGGCTGGGTACAGTATCGCAGCGGTTCTCTTATTTTTCCGTTCGGCACCATGTCGGTGAATATGATCGGTTGCCTGGTTATCGGTTTTATGACGTATCTTGTCGAGAGTAAGTCAATGTTTTCTCCGGAACTTCGGTCGTTTGTTCTGATCGGTCTGCTTGGCGCATTTACAACGTTCTCAACATTCGGCAATGAGACCCTGGGGTTGATTCGGGACAACAGGATCGATCTTGCGGTCATGAATGCCGGGTTTCAGGTTTTAGTCGGGGTCGGTATGGTTTGGCTTGGCCGTATCCTGGCAGCAAACATCTGGAGGTAGAAATGAAACTTCCGCAGGAAGGCAGTCTGTTGCGTATCATTATAGGAGAATCCAGTCGTTATCATGGCCGGCATTTATATGAGTGGATTGTCAGCAAGGCCCGTGAATGCGGCATTGCCGGGGCAACGGTCACCCGCGGCATGATGGGGTACGGAGCCGGTTCAAGGATAAAAACAGCGTCGATTCTTTGCCTTTCCGAGGATCTGCCCGTTATTATTGAGCTGGTTGACCAACAGGACCTGCTCGAGGATTTTCTTGACCTGATTGATCCGGTCATCGGTGAGGGGTTGGTCACCTTGGAAAAGATGCACATTCGTCTGTATAGACATAAGAAAAAATGATGGCGTCGTAAAAACTTCGACCTACTGTGTCATGTGTCCTGTGGCGATTCTCAACATACTACATGTATAGTTAAGACCCGCCACGGAACACTACTCCTCGGAGTCTCTGCTGCGCTCCGCTTACCTGTATATCTGTGTTTTTACTTAGCCATCTTTAAGCATTGTCTGGATTTTTTACGAGTTCATCAAAAAAAACAAAGATACAGGGCGTAAGCCGTTTTGTCGTGGATGGAGCCGGAGTCACTAGTCTTGCCCGCCTCAATCCGGAGAAGAGTAACAAGAAAAAAACGCCCGGCATTTTGGTTGATCTTGAGGGAGAATGGTGATGGAGAAAAAAATTGTTATCATCGGCGCGGTTGCGGCCGGTCCAAAGGCGGCCTGCCATCTCAAACGTCTGCAGCCCGGCTGGGATGTTACCCTGGTTGATCAGGATAATTTGATTTCCTACGGTGGCTGTGGAATCCCCTATTATGTCTGTGGTGATGTCTCGGATGAGACGGAATTACGTTCAACCAGCTTTCACATGCTGCGGGATGAAACTTTTTTCAGGCAGGCCAAAGGTGTGGATGTCCTGACCAGGACCTGGGCCCTGGCCATTGACCGCAAGAAAAAGGTTGTTCAGGTGAAAAATCTGGATAGTGACGAAGAGAGGGAACTGCCCTATGACAAATTGATGCTGGCCACCGGCGCCAGGCCGTTTGTCCTTCCCATTCCCGGCAATGACCTGGATGGTGTTTTTACCATCGCCAATCTGCACAAGGCCATTGAAATTAAAAAGCGAATCGCCGGAGGCAAGGTTTCCAGGGCAGTGGTTATCGGCGGGGGGGCCATCGGTGTGGAAATGGCCGAGGCGCTGAAGGATCTCTGGGGTATTGAAACCACATTGATTGAATTTATGCCGCAGTTGTTACCGAAAATCGTTGATTGGCAGTTTGCCGGTATGCTGAAAACGCATCTTGAGGAAAAAGATGTAACAGTGTTTACCAGCGAAGGGGCAACGGCCATCCTTGGGGACGAAAAGGGGCTGGTTACCGGAGTGCAGACACTCAAAAGAACTCTTGCCGCTGATCTGGTGATCATGGCTGCCGGCGTTCGACCGCGCAGTGAACTCGCCGCCGAGGCCGGACTTATTGTTACGCCTTGGGGCGGCATCGTTGTTAACCAGCGTATGCAGACCAGTGATCCGGATATCTATGCCGCCGGCGACTGTGTCGCCCTGACGAATCTGGTTACCGGCCGGGAAACCTATGCGCCCCTTGGGTCGCTTGCCAATCGGGAGGGCAGGGTTGTCGGTGATAATATGGCCGGGATTGCCGGCCGCTTCAAGGGAACCGTCGGCTCATTTATTATGAAGGCCTTTGATCGCTGTATAGCGGCGACCGGATTGACCTATGAAGCAGCGTTGGCCGAAGGATTTGATGCCGATTATGCCCTGACCGCACCGTCGGACCGGGCCCATTTTTTCCCGGGTGAAGCCATTGCCGTCTTTCAGTTGGTCTTTGATCGACAAAGCCGTCGGGTTCTCGGGTTACAGGGTTTTGGCGTTATGAACGATTCCATCTCCGTCCGTATTGACACCGCTGCCGTCATGATCGCCGCCGGCGCCGTTATTGAGGATTTCAGAGATGCGGAAATGGCCTATGCGCCACCCTTTTCCGCTGCCATTGATTCAATTAACTCAGCGGCATATGTTGCCGATAATCTCTGTGCCAATCGTCTGCGCAAGCTTGATATGGATCGTTTTCTGGCATGGATGGAAGACTTTTCGCTGGAGCCTGACTGGATGGTCTTGGATATCAGGCATCCCCTGGAAGCAGGTCCGTTTGTGGAAAAATTTGGTGAGCGGCGCTGGCTGGCTATTCCCTATATCGACGTGCGAAAACGATATGGCGAAATCCCGGAAGACAGGACTATGATTATTCTCTGCGATGCCGGTACCCGTTCCTATGAGGTGCAGATTTTTCTTGACCATATCGGCAAAAACAATACCATGGTAGTAATTGGTGGTTTTAATGTGATTCGGCGTCTCGGTGTAGACTGGTTACCATAATGATAAATGAGCAACCAGCCGGGCGGACATGGAATTGATTCGGAGAGGAATGGATGGCGGAATTAAATGAAGAACATATGATTGAGGAGATCAAGGCGAATATTGCAACCGGTGATTCGTTAAAGGCCCGGTTGGTTCTTGATCATCTCGGCAGTGTTGATAAAAAAACCCAGAATCGTCTGCTGTATGAACTTGCCCGTGCGGATGCCGGGTTTACCATCCCTCTTCTCAATCATGTTCTGACCACTTTTCCCGACCTGGCAACGGAATTGCCTGTTATCAGGGAAACGCTTATTTCGCACCTCATTGCCTATCCGGACCTGTTGATCGACGGACTCCGCAACCCGGTGATTCAAGACAAAACGGTTCTTGTTGAGACGGCCGGAGAGTTAAAACTTGAAGAGGCAACGCCTGCCCTGATCGATTTGCTGGGGGAGACCGAGGATGGTCATCTGCTCAAGCTGATTATCGAGACCCTTGGTCTTATCGGAGATCCACAATGTATCAACACCCTGACCGATTACCTGTATGCCGCCGATCGGGAGCTGATCATTACGGCCATTCAGGCCCTGGGACAGGTGGGTACGCCGACCGCCATGCATCGGTTGGCGGAACGGATGGGGACGGACAATGAGATTGATCTGTTGATTCTCGGGATTTTTTCTGATGTACAGGACCAGGTTTCTCTGGAAAAGCTCAATGATACGCTGCGTTCGCATCATGCGCACATGCGTATCTACGCCAAAGACGAACTGATTCGGATCGGGGTAAAATCCGTGCCGGTGTTGATTGAAAATCTGAAAGAGCCCGATGATGATTTTCTCGTTCACACCTTGAATGTGCTTGGCGATATCGGTGACGAGAGCGCCATCATGCCGATTCGTAAGCTGCTTGATACGGTGCCGAAAAATGCCAATGTCCGTTTCGCCGCTTATGAGGCCCTGGCCCTGTTGCCGCTTCGCAAGGGGGCCTATACCCTGGCAGCCGGTCTGACCGACAAGGAAGACCATGTCTGTGTTGCTGCGGCCCGGGCCATTGACCGTAATTTCAATGAGATCCTTGCCGCCGGCATTAAAAATATGATCCGCAACAAGGATGATGAGGCGCGTCATATCGTCAAGATCATTACTAATGCCCAGGTTGATAATATCTTTTTAAGTCTTACCCGTGAGGATTATTTTCAGGAGATGGCGCTGATCTACCTGCCTCATAGTCATAAGGATACACGAGACCACTATATTGCCCTGCTCAGGAAAAATGGATTTGATGATTTCGCCGCCAGGGTGGCAGGTGACGAGAAAGACAGCGGCGATGCCAGAACCAAGATATGCGCTGTCGATGATTCGAGAATGATCCTTAATATTTATAAGGCGACTCTCCATGAAATCGGTTTTGAACCGGTCCTGTTTGAATTCCCTGCCGGAGCACTGGAGTGGCTGGAGAAGGAAAAGCCGGCCCTGATACTGACCGATTTGAACATGCCGGAAATATCCGGCATTCAACTGACCCAGGGGATACGGGAAAAATATTCTGCGGAAGAATTACCGGTTATTATGGTGACGACCCAGAGCGACACCCAGGACCATGAGGCGGCGGAGGCGGCCGGTGTGAACGATATTCTGATCAAGCCCTTTAATGCGGAATCCTTGAAAGCAGCCATAGGAAAGTATATTCCAGTTTCCTGAAAGGGTTTCAATTGTTCGCCCAACACCCAGACACTGCAGCGGGTTGCTTCTGCCGCCATGCTTCCATGGTTGTCACAATCGTTCGTAGGTAGGCGAATAGACTCGTATCCGTACGTGCAATAATTTTGCAGTCCTAATGCGTTGTCTGTCCCTGTTCTATCCCTTCTTTGACTAGTCGGGCAAGGAACCGGAGCGCCCTGTCGGTCGGTTGACCGGAATTGATCTCACCGATTATCTGGTCAATGCCTGTTGAGGATGTTGCATCCCATATACGCAAAAGGTATTTTTCCATCATTGGCCCGATCATTCGGAGCTGGGCCAGCTCCGTGGCGTAGCAGGATAATGCCGGTTTATCTTTATAGATCTGCAGTAGACGATATTGTAACCGTTTGGGTTCTTCCTGCAGAATCTGGGCGGAAACGTTCAGCCATTGTTCATTTTTTTTTCTGTTCCCTGATTGCATAATTCTTCCCCCTTCCATCATTCTACTCATACTCCCCCCCCCGCATAGAGCATAAAAATACTCTATTCTGCTTATACTCTACAGTGGCGGTCATACATTTTTCTGACATTGGACCCGACAAGAGAAAAAAATGAGCATGAAAGAGGATTTATGGACGTATTTGAGAGAATTTATCCGGCTGGAAGGGAGATTTCGGTCGGGAACGCAGGGACTGGAACCAGTCAGGGAGCCGATCAAAAAAACGTCCCACCTGGGTCGGGTGGTGTGCGTCGGAGCCAACGACCAGAGGAATGGAAAGCCGGATGGCCTTTTTTGTTATCTGCGGGCAGGGATGAGGATGATCGAGGATAGTAAAACCGGCGGTATTTACCTCAAGCGCTACTCCTTTTGCCTGCATACTCTCAAGCAGGGTATCAATCAGGAGCAGATGGCTGCTGTTGAATTTAAATGCGGGAACATGGCGCATGACAGCATCAAGGTGACAGATTTTATCACAGGTAATATGCTCAAGGGCCTGGATCAGGCCGCTGAAATAGTCCTCCGCCACTCTGCCAAGTCCGTGTGCCTTTAATGCGGCAATATGGTCACGGTTGCGGCCCACCATGTTATAGTGAAGTCCTGCCAGAGAATAAAAATGATAGGATAGGCCGATTGTATCCCAGGGGTACCGGGCAAGGCTTTGTTGCAGGGATTCTATTGCCTGCGGGTTGTATCCCGCCTCAACTCCAAGACCGATGTCTATGCGGCTGCGGTACTCCTTTTGCAGCTGCCTTCCCCGACGGAAGTATTCGGCAAAGTCATCCGTGGTAAGCCAGCTTTTACGTCGGGTATGAATGTTTACTTCAAGATGTTCAAGAAAGGTGATTTTGCGCAAACCGGCACGCAGGGCCGCTTCAACATATTCCTTCATTGCGCCGTCGGCATGTCCGCATAACCGGGTATGAACATGACCGTCGGCGGTGAGATCGATGTTAAAATGGTTGGGCATGAAGGATTGATGGCATCGTAAAAATATCGATCTATGACGCCCTGTCCCGGGGCGACCCACCCCGGAACACCACTCCTCGGAGTCTCCGCTTACCTGTATATCTGTGTTTTTACTTAGCCATCTATAAGAATTGTTCAGACTCTTTACGAATTCATCAAGGATTGGTATTATGCATTTCCCTTGGGAAAAAAATGGACAACTCCGTCTATTTCCGACGTATCACAGACTTCGCCGATCTCCATTTCCAGGTCGAACAGCTCTTCAAAGCTGTGCATGTTGACGGACAGGGTCGGGCCATCGGGAAGGTGATATATGAGGGTGTCTACTTTGCTGAAATCTATTGTCGGAGTGAATATTTTTTTCATTGTTTATATGCGAATAAGTATGCGGAACACAGATGCAGGACGTATGTGTCGGCAGTTGGTAGCGTTGTCACCTGGGGCGACGCTCAATTTAGGTTGAATAATCATAACTATTCAGGTGGATGCAGGAAACTTTCCCGGCCACAGCCTGTAACTGTTCAAGAGTACTCCGTATTTATGCAGGCAGGCCTGTGAACTATAGTGATTCCTCTGTGAATCAGGCCAGACCGTGCAGATAGCGAGGTACGAGACTTCGGAGATAGGGTGCTCCTTCTAAGTAACAAAATGTATTAACGTCGCAATGACCTTAGGTTATCTTGAACAATGTAAAAGCTGACATTGAGCAGTAGATGGCATATATTTTGTTACTTTTAAAATAGAAGCCGGCCCCCGGTTGATGCGCTGAACAGTTACGAATAATCCTGACTATTACGTCCACTGTGAGAATTTTTTACTATGCCGGGCAGCCGAGTTCCGTCGAATCGACCGATTTTTTTCTGTATACTAGTACGAATATCAATTTATAGGCATTTTCCTCTGAAATAGCAAGTCGCCTTTCCTTCCGTCCTGATCGGCCATTGCCATAAATTGTAGTATGGCGGCAATAAAAAACACTATTCCATTGCTTTGGGTTTGACAGGGTTGACTGTGATGGTAATATATATAATTTATGTTCGGCCGATTGCAATGATTGTCGTTGTCTATATCGGGTGGATATGTCGAAAATAATAAGAAAAAATTGAGCATATAATAATCCCGGTGTCGGGAAGAGGTAGATTATAATGAGTGAGGCCAAACGTTTTGACGAAAAGTCGGATTTCATAAAAAATACGGATAAGAATCCATCCAATATCCAACCTAAAAAACTTACACTGGATTCTCCGCTTCAATTTGAGTGTCATCCCGGGGTACCCTGTTTTACCGCCTGCTGTCATAATATAAAAATAGTACTCACCCCCTATGATATTCTAATTTTGTCCCGCCGTCTTGAACTCCCGGCCCATGAGTTTATCACCGCTTACACCCAGCCGACCTATTTAGAAAAAACCGATATGCCCGGTGTGCAGATTAAGCTGACCGAGGACAAAAAGGCCTGTCCGTTTGTTACCCCTGATGGATGCACCGTGTACAGTGACCGTCCGACGGCCTGCCGTTATTATCCGGTTGGAATGGCGGATTTTCATGAGGGAGGCACCGATAACGCCGAAGAAGAAAAATTTTTCTTCCTTGTAAAAGAACCGCACTGCAAGGGCTTTGAGGAGCCTAAGCACTGGACTATCCGTGAATGGCGGGAGGATCAGGGCGTTGAAGAACGGGATGAGTTTAATAAGGAATGGTTACGTCTTGTCATGCGACGTAAATCATTCGGCCACCAGGCAAGCCTGTCCGAGGCGGCAAAGCGTATGTTTTTTATGGCCTCGACGGATCTGGATAGTTTTCGGCGTTTTGTTTTTGAGAGTTCATTCCTTGACACCTATGAGATCGATGAGGAGACCATTGAGAAGATAAGGAACGATGATATTGAGCTGATGCGGTTTTCCTTTACCTATCTGGCCAATACCCTCTTCGGCGCCGAAGGAATGGAGATAACAAAAGAAAAGATCGACGACAAGGTAAAAGAGATCAAGGCGCGTCAGGATGAGGCCTTGAAACAGGGGGAACGGGAGTATCTTGAGCTCAAGGCGGAGCGTGAACGTCTTCGCAAGGAAGAGGAAAAAAATAAGGCGAAAAAGTAGCGGCTATGGACAACGCAAAGGCCTATCGTAACTACTCACGGGGCAAGCAACAGACTTGAATTTAAAAGGAAAATTGTAAGCGGTCGCAGGGTGTGCCTGATGTGGACAAGCGGCAAGACGCAGTGTATTGGTGCTACATAAGATTTGCCGGTCGTCCGCAGCAGGTGCGCCCCGTGATCGCTTAAGGCCTATATGCGGCCATTCCCCCCTGAAAGCGTGGGGGTAAAGAATTTTGTCCGGAATCTTTGTGAGCACGCCAATAGCCAGGGTCGGTTCTGCGGAAGCCCTTTTTTGCCGGCGTCTCGGCCTGCATGAATAGTCTATTTTGCTATCCGTCTATTATGTTGTGGAAACGGGGACATATTTCGTCTATGTCCCCGTCTTCTCATTGTGCTTTGTAGAACAAGAACCGCCGGCGCATTGATCGGTTCTTGTTGCCGTCATTCTTATCTTGATACCCCAAACAAGTCGGCAAGTTCCTGCAGGGCTTTTTCTTCTTTTTCGCTTACCCGGGTACCGCCAAAACCGAGGAATCCACCCTCTTTTGCCGCCTCGGCGGTTTTCACCCCCAGCTCATACAGCCAGTTGTTGATCTCGGCGGCCTCTTCAGGGGTCGCTTTTTCAGCAAGTAACCGGACAACTTTTTTCAGTGCATTAAAGGAGGTTTGCTTCATGGCTTCCAGGTTTTTTTCCTCAAACTTGAGGCGCGCTTGTTTAACCATCTCCTTTTCTTTGAAATCCGCCAGCAGGGCTGTTAACAGCTCGCTGTTACTTTCTTTTTCTTTACTGATAATACCTGCCGACACGGCAAATGCTTCCTTCATGCTGCCGATCACAAAATTCGGGTCCGCCATCATAATATACATGCCGGCTGCCGTCGGCGCCTGAAGCAAATGGGTCCATTCCTCATCTGTGAAATCCGCTTTCGTCGTCATCGTTCCTGCCCCTCCGGTAAGAATTAATCTATCTACTGGTTGTGTGGTCTCTATAGGAGATCAGGCAAGAGGGATGCGGATTTTCTGACCAACGTAAATTTTGTCCGGATCCTTGATCACCTCACGGTTTGCCTCAAAAATGCGCATGTAGGCAGAACCCTTACCGTAAAATTTCTTGGCAATTCCCGACAGGGTATCGCCTGAGATTATTTCATAGTATTCCACCTTGACCTCGGCAACCGGGGCAGTGACGGCATCATATTTGACCTCGCTGATTCCATCAACATTACCTGCCATGAGCACTGCCTTTTCCAATGCTTCTTGGCTTTCAGCTTCACCGCTGATGGAGGCCACGCCATCGGAAACGGTAACTTTCAGGTTACTGACACCCGGATTATCTTCCTCGATATAGGCGGCAATTTTTTCCGATGCCTCTTCTTCATGATGGAAGAGTTTTTTTCCGATGTTTTTTGCAAAGCTCAAAAGTCCCATGTTTATCTCCTTTGTTGGGGCCCGGTAAGATACAATTCGTGAATGTGTGGGCATCCTTTTTTTTATAGGCCAACACGACCGGGCTGCTTTTTATTTTTTTGTACAGTCCCTGATGTGTAACGTCCCGGCTCTGTGGAGCGTGTAGAACAATTTTGATGACACGTCCTTGCGGCGGGAGGTTTATTGGACGCCGAGAAATTGATGAATGTGATTTGTCACCTGTGGATCCAGTCCAAGTCCTTGTGCCAGTTGCTGCATGTACTGCTGTTCGGCCGGGGTATCAACTTCAATGGCCAACAGCGATGCGGAATATATCTGCGCCGCCATCTCCGGTTGACGACCGGCGGAGGCAATAACCGCATCAATATCCATGGGCTTATTCGCCTCCGTCATGAAGAATTCTTTCTCTTCTTCGGATAGACCATCTTCCTGCAGCTTGCCGACGATTTTTTGGATTTCATCGTCATCAATTTTGCCGTCTGCCTTGGCGGCATTTATCATGGCCTTAACAATAATTTCAGCATCTTGTTCCAGGGCCTGCTGATCTTCGGCCGTTTGTGGCTCGAGCAGGGCGCGAGGAGTGGATTGGGGCGTATGTCCGGCCTTGCGTAGGGCGGAAATGGCAAGAGAGGCCAGCATGGCGAGACCGCCACCGCCGATAGCGCCCCTGGCGGAACTCCGCCCTCCGCCGAGAAGGGCGCCTGCCAGTGCTCCGAGACCTCCAAGCGCCGCCTTGTTGTTGCCAAGGCCGCCGAGCACCTCGCCGACAACGCCGCCAAGATTACCCAGACCGCCTAATCCGGCCTGCGGGGCAGCCGCAGTTTGTTGGCCTCCCCCAAGTGCTCCGGCCAGACCACCCAGAATATCGGATAACGAGCCGCCGGACCCACCTGCGCCGAGTGCATTTGCCATGCGTGTCCCTGTTGACTGTGACATGCCCTGTTGCATCATTGATCCAAGAATGTCCATAAAACCCGCCATGATTATCTCCTTACAGGAAAAGTTTTGTGTTGATGTCTGTTGAGTAGCCGTTTTATTCGTCAGCTGCAGGGAGCGGAAATCAGGTCCCCATCTGTGCTATAAATGCGTTGGATTGACCGATTGCCTCATTCATCTTTTGTATAAGGATATCGATATCTTTTTCCAGAGACGAGAATTCCGTCTGCAGCGATCCGATTGCCTAGGCATTGAGGTTGTGTTTCAAAAAAAGAACATTATCACGAAACGTCCTGAGTACCGGGGTCATGCTTGCTTCAGCCGTATGCATTGAAGAGAGCATTTTTGTGTATCGGGAACGGGTTTTTCTGAGCTGTTGCTTACTTGCTCGTTGAAGATCCTTGTTTGTATAGAGCTGGATTTCATCTTCCCATTCGTCAAAAAGCGCTTCCGAAACGTCTTCCACCTTATCAATACGTTCAGAAACCTTGGCAGCGGCTTTTTCGCTTTTTATATATTCTTTGTTCAGCTTTTCGTAGGCCTGATTGAGATCGGTTTTTTCTAATTTAATTACGGAATTAAACTGTTCAAGCGCTGATTTAAATTGTTTCTGGGCCTCGGCCTGCGAGTCCCGTGCCCCTTCAACACGATCAACCAGGATGTCACGTTTATGAACGCCTACTTTTTCCATCGCCGCGTAATAGGTTCTGGAGCAACCGCAAACACAGAGGGCCCAACAGAGAAACAATACCAGGCAGACCGGAGAAAAAGAAGGAGCCGGCAGGGAAGATTGAGTATTCGGCAACTGTTTGATAGGCCCTGTTACGGACTGTATAATTTTATTATTCATTTTTTGTTGATTCCGTTGAAGAAAACGACACATCGGGCATTTCTCGCTGTGTTGCCAGTTCCAGCGCCAGGTAGTCCATTTTTTCAAAATGAAAACGACGGGCCAGCAGGGAGGCCGGAAACGAATCAACCAGGGTGTTGAAGCGGGCGATGTAGCCGTTGTATCGATTCCTTGCCTGTTGGATGTCTTGTTCTATCTTATTTAAGCTGTTTTGCAGCTCAAGATAGTTGCTGCTTGCCTTCAGATCCGGATAGGCCTCGGCAACGGCAATCAATCCGCCGATATTGCGGGCGATCTTCTGTTCCTGTTCCACCCGTTTTGGATCGGAAAGCATACCGAGCTGACGTGTTTTTTCCTGGAAAATCTTTCCCTCATGGTCGCTGTATCCCTTAATGATACGTACAAGATTCGGGATAAGATTGGCCCGTCGTTTCAAGGTAACATCAATACTGTTGAGCGATTCTTCAATACGGTTTTTGTACTTGATGAATCTGTTGTAGGTGCCTATCATCCAGGCGCTGAAAACAATGGCTGCAAAGAGAAGAGGAATAACAAATGCTGGATTCATGGATTCTTTTACGGTATTTTTTAGCTGACTGCTTCCGTCAGTTTTTTACCCGGTTTGAATTTGACGGCCTTGCGGGGGGCAATGGTCATTTTCTTGCCGTTTTGAGGGTTTCTGCAACATCGTGCAGCTCGGTTGACAACGGCAAAAGTGCCAAATCCGGTAAGAGAAATTTTTTCTCCTTTACAAAGTGATCCTGTTACGGTTTCAAGAAATCCCTGCACCGCTTGTCCCGCTTCTGTTTTATTCAAGTCCGTTGATTGAGTGATGGCATTAATTAATTCTGTTTTGTTCATATTTTCCCTCTTTTATGCATGTTTTGTAAGGAAGGTGCAATGCAATCCAGCTTCCCTGATCCGAAAAATCCCGTCATAGGGCAAGGCCTCTCCCGGCGGTGTGAGAGATTTTCATGGTCTATTGTGAACAGTCAATCTGATTCAGCTCTACTTGGTTAATTTGAGGATCTCTTGCCTTTTGTCAAGCGGACATCCTTGCCGGCAATGGATCGGTTGACGTTGAAGTTTTTTATATTGATTCTTGAATAGGCGAATTATCGGGTATAGCATCCCAATTGAACAGTCGAAAAGGTAAGTTGTCACGGACACCCCGCTTTCGGAGTCTCCGCTTCGCTTACCTGCACGGTCGCGATCGCCCGTGCCAACTTACAATCCTTGGTAAAATGAAAACGGATAGTTACATGACCTGTGTCCAGTTACTCGAAAAGTTTTGAAGTAAAGGCACTGGCTGATATTCAGTCGGCTGGAAATTCCCATTCACAGCCAATAGCAATGAACAGACAGGATGGGAATGATTTCCACTTGGAAATATGAATAAAAAACATACTGCTCCTGTTCCCTGATAACAAGAGGAAATCCGGTGATAAAGAATATTTTTATCACGGTAAATATTCGGTAAGTTAGGACGTTCGCATACAATGCATATGTTTGCATCATGTTTATCTGTAATCAATAGGCATGATACGTTGAATATTTTTTCTTATTTTCTGTAAATTTATGAGCAGCAGGGAGGTTGGGGGAAGAGATGGGCTATGAGATAGAACGAAAATTTTTGGTGGTCGGAAAGCAGTGGAAAAAGGATGGTGTTGGTATCTTGTATCGGCAGGGGTATCTCAGCACCCAAAAAGAACGGACGGTTCGGGTTCGTCGTATTGAGGATTCCGCATTTCTGACCGTCAAGGGAATAAATATCGGCATTCGGCGGCTGGAATTTGAATATGAAATTCCCCTGTGCGACGCCGAGACTATGCTTAATGAGCTCTGTAAGCAACCTATAATTGAAAAATATCGGTACAGGATTACCTATAAAGGATTCATCTGGGAGGTTGATGAGTTTCTGGGCGAAAATGCGGGTTTGGTCATTGCAGAGATTGAACTTGACAATGAGGAGCAATCCTTTGAGCGGCCGCCATGGATTGATAAGGAAGTCAGTCAGGATGCCCGGTATTTCAATTCGGCATTAAGCACCCATCCTTATCGATCCTGGCAAGATACTCATAAATAAAAAAAGGCCCTGCCGAATTTTTTTCGGCAGGGCCTTTGATTTTTACGACGTCGGCGAGAATAATTACTCCTCTTCCAGGGCCTTGAAGCGTCCTTTCAATGCCTTCCAGGCCTTGTCCACATCTTTTTGTGACTCTTTCATAAGAGTATCGGCCATGTTTGGATTGTTCATTTTCAACATCCGATACCTGTTCTCACCCAGCGCATATTCGGCAAAGGGAATAGTCGGTTCTTTGGAGTCTATAATGAGGGGATTTTTGCCCTCATCTTCCAACATCGGATTATAGCGGTAAAGCGGCCAGTGGCCGCAGGCAACAGCCTTTTTCTGCTGTTCATGCGCTGCTGCCATGTTGATGCCGTGGTTGATGCAGTGGGCATAGGCAATGATCAGGGACGGGCCGTTATAGGCTTCCGCCTCATTCACCGCCTTGACCAGTTGCTGGGGATTTGCTCCAAGCGAGACGCGGGCGATATAGATATTACCGTAGGTGGAAAAGATCATGCCCATATCCTTTTTCGGCATCCTTTTTCCGCCGGCGGCAAACTGGGCCACTGCGGCACGCGGGGTGGATTTGGACATCTGACCGCCGGTATTGGAATAGACTTCGGTGTCAAGAACCATGACGTTTACGTCTTCACCGGAGGCAAGAACATGATCCAGACCGCCGTAACCGATATCATAGGCCCAACCGTCGCCACCGAAGATCCAGACGGATTTTGTCACCAGGTAATCAGCCACATGAAACAGACGTTTAGCTGTTATTGAGGAGGAAGCAGCCAGAGTTTCCTTTAAAGAGGCTACGCGTTCACGCTGGGCATTGATCTCTTCCTCGGTCTGTTGGCTTGCGGAGAGCAGTTCCTTGGCGAATTTTTTGGTGATAATTTTTTCTTTTGCCGCCACATCAAGCAATTCTGCGGCCTGATGCGAGAGTTTATTAACGGATTGACGCATGCCGAGTCCGAATTCAGCATTATCTTCAAACAGCGAATTGGACCAAGCCGGTCCACGACCATCTGCGCGTTTGGCATAGGGAGTCGTGGGCAGGTTACCGCCGTAAATGGAAGAACAGCCAGTGGCGTTGGCGATCAACATCCGGTCGCCGAAGAGCTGGGTAACGAGCTTGATGTATGGTGTCTCGCCACAACCTGCACAAGCACCGGAGAACTCAAACAAGGCCCGCTTCATCTGGCTTCCCTTGATGGTGGCGGGATTGATCTTGGAGGCGTCGACCTCCGGCAATGCCATGAAAATATCCCAGTTCTTGGCCTCGCGTTTGGTGACGGCCTCGGTGTTGGTTATCATCTTCAGGGCGGATTCATCGGTCTTATTGCCGTTTTTATCTTTTTTAATGGCCGGGCATACACGGACGCAATGGGTGCAACCGACACAGTCACGGGTTGATATCTGGATGGTAAACTTCTTTCCCTTAAATTCCTTGCCCACCGCATCAGCGGTTTTGAAGGATTTAGTCACCTTGGCAGCCTTGAGATCAGCCGGTGCAACAATTTTCATTCTGATACAGGCATGAGGGCAGACCAGAGAACAGCGTCCACACTGGATACAGGTTTCAGGATCCCATTGCGGTACATGAACGGCAATATTTCGTTTTTCCCACTGGGTAGTTGCCGTTGGCCAGCGGCCGTCGGCCGGAATCTGGGAGATCCTGAGCTGATCGCCCTTGCCTTCGATCATCGTGGCTGTAACTTCCTTGACGAATTCGGGCGCTTCGTCCGGTACGGTCGGCGGCAGCTCATGGCCGGTGATCTTTTTGGGAACCTTGACCTGGACGATATTGTTGACGGCGCCGTCAACGGCCTCGTAGTTCATGTTGACGACCTTGTCGCCTTTCTTGCCATAGGTCTTTTTAATGGCATCTTTGATGGCCTTGATGGCCTCGTTCTTCTTTAAAATGCCGGAGATCAGAAAAAAGGCGGTCTGCATGATCATGTTGATGCGGGCGCCCAGGCCAAGCGCTTCTGCGAGTTTGATGGCGTCAATAATATAGAATTTCGCCTTTTTCTCGATGAGCTGTTTCTGGACCTTTGCCGGCAGGTGATCCCATACCTTGGTTTTCGGATAGGGCGAGGTCAGGAGGAAAATACCGTTTTCTTCCAGGTTGGCCAGCATGTCGTAATGGTCCAGGAAGCTGAAGTTATGGCAGGCAACAAAGTTGGCCTTGTTGATCAGGTACGGCGCCTCGATCTGGTTTTCACCAAAACGCAGATGGGAGACGGTCATTGAGCCTGATTTTTTAGAGTCATAGACAAAATATCCCTGGGCGGAGTTGTCGGTTTCCGTGCCGATTATTTTAATTGTATTCTTATTGGCACCGACGGTTCCGTCGGACCCGAGGCCGAAAAACATGGCCCGGTAGACGTCCTTACCTTCGATATCAAACGAGTTATCGTAATCAAGGCTGGTAAAGGCAACATCATCATGTGGTCCGACACAGAAATGATTCTTGGGGGCCATGGTCGCCATATTATCATAGACGGCCTTGACCATGGCCGGATTGAATTCGGCCGAACCCAGACCATAACGGCCGGAAAGGATCAGGGGCATAAACAGGGTCGGATTGGCTTCAACGGCCTCACCTACGGCTGCCCGAATATCGAGATACAGAGGCTCGCCGATGGATCCCGGTTCTTTGGTTCTGTCAAGGACCGTAATTCGTTCAACGGTTGAGGGCAACGCGTTGACCATGGCGGCTGCATCAAAGGGGCGATAGAGTCGGACGATTACCATGCCCAGTTTTTGGCCTTGGGTTGCGAGGTAATCAATGGTTGCGGCTACGGTTTCGGCGCCGGATCCCATGATGACGATGACATCGGTGGCATCGGGAGCTCCGTGATAGTCAAAGAGGTGATACTGACGACCGGTCAAGGCGGCAAATTTATCCATGGTCTCCTGGACGATGGCGGGCACGGCATTGTAATATTTGTTGACCGTCTCCCGACCGGAGAAATAGACATCGGGGTTCTGGGCGGTGCCGGACATGGATGGACGGTCCGGTGTCAGCGCCCGTTTACGATGTTCAATGACCAGATCTTCGTCAATGATCTCCTTCATGTCATCATAGGTGAGTTGCTCCATTTTCTGAATTTCATGGGAGGTACGGAATCCGTCAAAGAAATGCATGAACGGGATACGTGAAGCCATGGTGGCCTGGGTGGAGATCAGGGCCATGTCCTGGCATTCCTGGACATCTTGAGAACAGAGAGCGGCCCAGCCTGTCTGGCGTGCCGCCATGACATCACCATGGTCGCCGAAAATAGAAAGCCCCTGGGCGGCAAGGGAACGGGCCGTGATATGAAACACGGTCGGTGTCAGCTCACCGGCAATCTTGTACATATTGGGAATCATCAGCAGCAGGCCCTGCGAGGCGGTAAAGGTCGTGCACAGGGCGCCTGTCGTCAAAGAACCGTGCAGAGAACCGGCAACACCACCTTCGGATTGCATCTGGGAAATGACCGGAATGGAACCCCATATGTTTTCCTGCCCGGCGTTGGCCTTGGCGTCGGCTTCGGCCGCCATGGGTGAGGAAGGGGTGATCGGGTAGATGGTGATGACTTCACAGGTTGCATAGGCAACATGGGTGCACGCCTGGTTTCCATCAATGGTGACCATTTTTCTTGACATAAATCGTTCTCCTTTCACGGATGGTTTGTCGTTTGACGGCAAGTTTCCGCCGTCCAATATTTTCGTTGTTTGTTTAAAACTTCGTTTAATTTTTGGAAGGCAGATCCTGCAGCTCGTCTTTATTGTGCGAAACAATGGTGTAATGTTCGAGACTGGAAACATCGTCTTCAAAATCGGTTAGTTTGTCCTCGTCCATGGTTATACGGATGGCAACCCGTTTTCGGCCGGAAGGGGCATCATTAAACGAGGTAAGAATAGAGATGACTCTGGCGTTATAGTTTCGGAGAATATCAATGACCTGAGTGACGGATCCCCGTGCATCGGGCATGTCGATCACATATTGATCGGCGCCGTCCTGGATGCCGGTGGCATGGATAAAACCCCGAAGAATATCGGTTTCACTGAGCAGGCCGACCAAGTTATCCTCATCGTCAAGAATCATGATTCCTGAAATTTTTTCCTTCAACATGACGAGAGCGGCCTTTTCCAGGGTGTCATCCTGATGCAGTGATATGCATTTATCCGTCATGACATCCTTTATTTTCATCTCCGAGAGCAGGTAATACATCTCGTGAATATCCATGTCGGAGGTGGAAGAGGGCGATGCCTCCTTCAGATCACGGTCGGTGACGACTCCAGCCAGTTTTCCCTGGGAGAGTACCGGCAGTCTTCGGATATTGTTTTCCTTCATGATCCGGGTGGCCCGCATTACCGATGTGTTGGCGTCAACGGTCAGGACGGCGGTGGCCATCCAGTCTTTGATTAACATGTATACAGACCTCCTTGCTCGAGACGATTGTTTCGTTATTTCCGACACTCCCGGAAAAACGCTCAGGGTATTTTTTATACCGGAAAAGAATTAAACCAGCCGTCAGGGAAGACAACGACAGGCGGAATATTAAAAATAACAGTAATTCTACATTATAAATGAAGTTTGGCTTTGATGCAATATGAAAGGGATGGAAAAACCGCCGAAAGAACGATTTGCCTGCAAAATAGTTTGCCGATGTCGATTTTTGTTTTATTCTTTGCCCAATAGTTCCGGAAAGTGGCCGAGAACGTGCAATCGTTACCGATGAGCTTTACAATTGAAGGAAATAGTATGCATGTGCAAAAAAAATGTCCCTGCGGCTCCGGGAACACCTTTGACCGATGCTGCGGCCCCTATCTTGCCGGAGTTACAGACCCTGTCAGCCCTGAACAACTCATGCGCTCAAGATACACGGCCAACGTGGAGCAGGATCAGGCGTATTTACTCAAAACCTGGCATCCTGCGACCAGACCCGAGACCATCGGCGGGTTCAGCTATTGGTGCGGTTTACGGATCATTTCGGCACAGGGCGACGGTCCTGCAGAAAGTGAGGGGATGGTTGAGTTTCGGGCAATGTACGAAGAGGACGGGCGTCCGGGTTGTCTGCACGAAAGAAGTCATTTCGTCCGCGAAGCTGATCGCTGGTATTATTTTGATGGCGAGATCCTTGAATCGGGGCTGTTCTCGCAGGCAAAATTCGGCAGAAATGCCCCCTGCCCCTGTGGCAGCGGCAGGAAATATAAAAAATGCTGTCTCATGAAAGAAGGGTAAAAGAATTTCGTTTGCTGACCAGACAGGTGCGGGAAATGAAAAAAACGGAGGAGTCTGTATGAACATGAATAGTGTATGGACAAAGATCTTGTTGCTTGTCCTTGGCGGCATGGCGGTTGTGTTGTTGAGCGGGGCAAAGGGTGCGGATCCGGGTGCTGAAAAAAAAGGTGTCGAGATCGGCAGGTATCAGATGGAAATCGTGGTACGGGACAGGATTACCCAGATTTATGTGATGGATACAACGACGGGAGCGGTAAAGTGGGTGGATTCCATGAATACACCGTTTATCGGTATGAAAGGGGATTAAGAACGGTCTGGCGAATGCCATGGCATTTTATGGGTCGTAGCAGGGGAGGGTGCAATACAAAAAAGTGACAAGTTGACAATATTGATAAAATCTTGACTTAGCGAATTAACTTGAATGTTGAATGTCGAACAAGGAATTTCGAATAATGATGGACAGGCAAGTTTTTGACCTTGAAGATCGTTTGATTGATTTTGCAGTACGAGTCATTACTGTGGCAGGATCATTGCCAACGAATAAAGTCGGGAACCATATTTCCGGGCAACTTATTCGTAGCGGCACCTCACCTGCACCTAATTATGGGGAAGCTCAGAGTGCAGAATCGCGAGCTGATTTTATGTAATCGTTCACCAGCACCTCATCTTCGTCCATTTTTTGTCTTCTCGAATAGCACGAGTATGCTTCAAAGTCAAAAATGAACAAATCTAAGGCACTGGCAAACGATTACAGGCCGGAGATTCTCGTAAATTTGTCGTCCCCGGTGAACGGTTACGATTTTATTCACAAAATGAAAGTTGCTCTCAAGGAATTACGGGAAACTCGGGTGTGGTTACTGATGATTAAGAAGGCAAAACTCATTGAACCATCAAAACTCGAATCACTACTTGATGAAAGCAATCAGTTACTATCGATTTTTGTAACAAGCCTGAAAACCGCCATGGCAAAGAAAAAGTAGATTT
>WGCP01000210.1 GCA_015493715.1 Desulfobulbaceae bacterium | reverse complement strand
GTGTTAAATACATCTTTCAACTCTTTAACGCTTTGTGGTTGCTCTGGTACTGCGGCACCATAGGAATGAAAAGCGCCATGGCCTTCAACATGCTCCATTTTCTCTTTGCTTGACCTCTCGTAACCGACTTTTGCTTTAACTCCCCAACCACCCCCGGAGACTGCCTGCGAGAACTTGTATTGCTCCTCTTCTTTAAGATAATCGTAAGACCTCGTTCCTTTAAAGCCGGCGCCATACTGGATGGCATAGACAAAAGAATCACCATATTGGCGATAAAATTCCGCCACCCCCTTCTGCTTCAAGAGAGTCCTCGCGTTGTTGTTCAACTTGAGATCCGTCAGCGTCGGATATTTAAGAAAAGTATCTATATCGGTATAGGCGGCGTAGGTTTCTGTAAATCTGCTGTTCGCATTACTCTCTTCATATCTGGTGCTGGAGCTTGCCGAAAACCCCATATAACTACCTGAAACATCGACAGCAATTCCAAGGGCATCATAATAATCTTCGCTGGTTCTGACATAATGCCCACCCGCGTGGCTGTTGAAGGCCCACAATGTCCTTATATCCGTAGGAGGAATCTCTTCCAGAGCAGTGGTGAACCTGACCTGTCCCAATAAAGAGTTATAGCCCCTGCCAATTACAACTGCCTGCGAGACACTGTCTCCAACTTCAAGGTCAAACATCGGATGTTCGTACGGAGAGAGCAGCTTTTTATCTTTCGTCTTCGGATCGGCACGCGTGCTCAGAAATTGCTGGGCAACACCCAGATCAATGGGACCGCGCACTTGCAATTTGTTTGCTAAATTTTTCAGTACATTAACCTGACCAGTCCCTGCTGTCGGCATAGGTGCCATTTTGGCGAAATTCCCATTGTTGTTGCCGGAGGTTACCCTATAGACACTATTCGCCCAGCCGCCGCCACAGGTTTGCGCTTTATCTCCGGCACAGGGCATATTACAGTTATTTGCCTTACCGAGTTTTCCATAACTGTTGCCGCAGAAACAGTAGCGGCTGTACTGTAATCCGGCGTATGAAAATCCTTTTTGCTGGCATTTTGCCAGACAAAGGTCTTTGGTCATGTTCGGTGCGTTAAAGGAGAAGCCGGAAATATCCCTGTCCTTCCGATCTTTGAAACAACCAAGATACGAAGAATTTGAATCCCCGGTGACAATACCCGTGACAATAGCCATTTTCGGCAAAAAAACCGCCAAATTGGCGGTGGCAGCTTCATTCACACGGCCTTTGCCATGATTGTCTTTGGTGATATTTTTATCCAGATAAGCCTGCCGTTTGGCATCTTCCCTGTTGACAATATTTTCCGGCGCCATCATACACCAGTTATAATGCCCATTTCGGTCGTTACTTCAGGCAGGAGGGACAATACCGGGAAGATTATGTTGTTTGCCCTGGTTATACTGGGCGACAGCCCTGTCGGCATAGGTTGCGCAAAATTGCTCTTTGGTATTTGCCAGCCCACAGGTAACCCCCGCAGAAAGCATTAAGAGTAAAATCATGACAACTCCGATTGCCTTTTTCATGGTTCCGTCTCCTTAAAATATGTTCCGATCTTGTGGCTTAACCAGCTGTTAAAATATACTGTGATGCCAAGGTTACAGTATTTTCATATTACAAATACCCTTGAATACTCAGACGCTAACAGACGACTGGGTACATATGAGGTACAGATTGAAAAAAAATGGTCTTGTGGCTTTTTTTTCTGTGAAAATCATTTTGTTCCCGGTCGGGAAGGAAAAAGAGTCGGGCGGCTGGACAGACAAGAATGCTCCGATAATATTTCTCCAGCATGCCTGTCCGGAGACAGGCGCGAAACAAGAAATTCCGTTTCAAGATATTGTGCGATCACGGCCGATTAGACCTGGGGAACAAATGAGAAAAAAATTGTCATCCCCGGGGAAGTGCGTCATCCTCGATAACTGTAGTCGGGGACGAGGATCCAGGAAGGTGTCCGGCCCCGGGATGCGCCCTGGATTCCCGCCTGATAGACCGTGGGATGACAGAGAAAAAAACCGAATGATAGAATGGGAATAGTTGTTATCCCATGGGAGTGCGTCATCCCCGAGGTAGTACGTCATCCTCGAGATCTGTAGTCGGGGACGGGGATCCAGGAAGGTGTCCGGCCCCGGGATGCGCCCTGGATTTCCGACCAAAAGACCACGGAAATGACGGGAGGATGGATTCCCGCCTGTCCAGGGAACAGCACCCCAAATTTTTTCATCGACCAAAATTCTCAGTTGGTGAGCATGGTTTGATGCAATAGAGGCCAGCGCCGCTTATGCAGCTCCTGCCCGGCTCACTGACCCGTATGCAGGGAAAGCCGGAAACCCAGGAAGTAGCTGCGGGCGCCCGGCGTGCCCCTGAGGCGGCCCGCCGACCGCGCGTTCCTGGCGTTGATGAACCAGCCGCCGCTGCGAATCACGCGGTCAGAGCCGGTTGGATCGCCCGTGGGGTCGGTTACAGGATCGTCCGGATAGGCGCCATCCCTGTCCCGGCACCATTCCCAGACATTGCCCGACATATCATACAGGCCAAAGCTGTTGGCAAGCTTCTGCGCCACCGGATGGGTTTTTGAGCCGGAATTTTGATCATACCAGCCAATTTGATCGAGGTTGGGGTCATCACCGTCCGGATTGATTATGTCCCCATTATAAAAGGCTGTTACCGTGCCGGCCCGAGCCGCGTATTCCCATTGTGCTTCTGTGGGCAGGCTATAGCAGGTATTGGGCGTTGTATGGCAGCTGGTTCTGTTTTCACTGGCATTGAGCGCGTCAATAAAATTCCGGGCATCATTCCAGCTCACCTGCTCAACCGGGCAATCCATGCCGCAGGAAGCAAAACTCGAAGGGTTGGCGCCGCCCATCACTGCCAGCCACTGGCCCTGGGTTACCTCGGTGGTCTGCATGTAATAGGATTTAGTAAGGGTAACATAATGCTGCTTTTCGTCACTTCCCCTCCCTGGCTCTGCTGAATGTATCGGATAATGACTGCTGGTATTCCCGCCGTCCGGGCTGCCCATAACAAACGAGCCCGCCGGAATCAGGGAGAATTTCATGCCGACACTGTTGGTGTAAATGGTGCTGCCGTCACGGATTTCAAGGGTACCGGCCGCCCCCTTGCCCGCGGCCTTGCTGGAAAAGGTCTTGCCCTGAACCACGTCGGCAGCCGTGGCATTGCCCACCGTGCCGCCAAGGGGAATCACAACCACCCGGTCAGCAGCCAGTGCATACCCGGAAAACAGCAACAAGACTCCGGCACATAGTGGGAATACGCTATATCTTTGTCCTTTTTTCATGTGACCTCCTTTTCCCTTTTAAATAACGAGGCTCTGGTTTGGTGAAATCATGCATACCTCCGGCGATGCCCGAACCGTCTTCCCTATTCGACCGATGGTATTTTCTACCGAGCAATGAAGTACAATAACAGACGATTGGGTACAGATGAGGTACAGATAGGGGGAAAAATGGTCTTGTGGCTTTTTTTTCTGCAAAAATCATTTTGTTCCCGGTCGGGAAGGAAAAAGAGTCGGGCGGATGGACAGGCAAGAATGCTCCGATAATATTTCTCCAGCATGCCTGTCCGGAGACAGGCGCGAAACAAGAAATTCCGTTTCAAGATGTTGTCCGATCACGGCCGATCGCGGCCGATTAGACCTGGGGAACAAATGGAAAAAAATTGTCATCCCCAAACTAAT
>WGCP01000209.1 GCA_015493715.1 Desulfobulbaceae bacterium | reverse complement strand
TTCCAGGGAGTTTTAGAGACCTCTCGTTTCGGGAAATTAGTCTTTTTTGTTCTTTTTGTTGGATTCTGTGGTAATATTGAGTCTCAATTGAGAGGAAGCAGTAAAACGCCCGAAAAGGCATAAGAAAAAACTTCTGCTAAGGAGATCCATCATGGCCAGTGTCTACAAAATTATCGAGGTCGTCGGAGTCAGTAAAAAATCCTGGGAGGATGCGGCTGCAAATGCTGTGGCGACTACAGGAAAAAAGCTGAAGGATTTACGGATTGCCGAAGTGACAAAAATGGATATGCAGATTGAAAAAGGGAAGGTCGTTTCCTAGCGGACGAGGGTCGCGGTCTCTTTTAAGTATAAAGACAAATAATCAAGGCGGACCCCAGACACTGTAGGGGCGGCTTCAACGGCCATGTTTCCATGGTTGTCATTATCGTCCGTATGGCATATCAGGCGAATAAATTCGTCCCTACAGCATGTGCATAATTTTGTAGTATCCGGTGTCTATTGAGGTAACCTGTTAAGATTATGTTAAATTTAATGAGAAAATTTCTTGTTTTTTGCGGTGGTTCAAAAATAGTGCGACAAGAGGGCCGCTCTTAAAAAATTATTGCTTTGCGTCAGCTTTTCTCCCCGTTCAACGGAATATCCCATTCCCGGCCCACTCATTTCAAAGGTGCGTGCCAATTTAGCCAAGAACATGCCAACCTAACTTGAGCGTTCCACTCATTTGCAATATTAAAAAAGATAATGATAATAGATTGTTTGCTGAACAAAGTGTTGCAAATGAGTGGAACCCGATGGGATTTTCATTTTGGCACAATCTGCTTTGTCACCGGTTGTTTCATATAGCTGTAACTACAATGGAACAACCGAATCCTCGCATCTTGTACCAAAATGAAAATCGCTCAATTTAGGGTCAGCTTTTCCGGCATCCTAAAATCCTGCCTTCCTGAGAAAGCATCGAATTTACAAATTTGACTATAGCTCATCCATGGTACATAATGGGGCGTCACAACAGGACCCCAAGAGATTATTCTCATCTTACTCATTTATTCATTGCAAGGATCACTCATCATTATGCCCTGCCAAAATTCTACTCTGTCGAATTATCGAATGACCATTTCCTATGATGGACGCAATTATCTGGGGTGGCAGCGGCATGGAGATAAGCCGACAGTACAATACGTCCTTGAGCAGGCAGTGGAGCAGCTCTTTCATATCCGTTCAGCGGTCAGAGGTTCCGGGCGCACGGATCGTGGTGCACACGCAAACGGCCAGGTGGCAAGTGTCGAACTTCCTGCGGGTTTGCAGGGGGATGAAGTAAAAGAACAATTAAACGACCTACTTGCTGATAGCGTCCGGCTGGAGGATGTCAGCAATGTACCTTCCGAATTTCATGCCTGTAACAGTGCAATCGGTAAACATTATCGCTATGTTATTTGGAATGATAAAAAACTTCCTGCAGAACGTGACGGACGGGTCTGGCATGTAAAAAGCCGCCTTGATGTCGAGGCAATGATCAATGCCTGCTCTGTTTTTGAAGGCGAGCATGATTTCGCCTCATTTGCCACCCGTCCAAACTTTAAACAAAAGATGACCACCCGTGTTGTGAGTCGGGCTGTTATGCGTCAGGATCTGCCCCTTATAACTGTTGATATCTGCGCAAATGGATTTCTCTATAAGATGGTGCGCAATATTGTCCGGGCTATTGTCAAGGTCGGAGAAGGACGTTACACCCGTGAAGATCTCTGCCGCATCCTTGAGGCAAAAGATCGCCAGGCATCGCCGGGGACTGCTCCGGCCTCAGGGCTGTATCTGGAAAAAGTCTATTACTCACAGGATGAAATGAACCAAGACGCACAGGAGCTGCTTTTAGATGAGCACATTTGAACATCAGCGTCACAAACCCGGTGCCATCCTCACCCGGCCACGGGAGATCATTGTCGCCTGTGCGCCAATGCGAAGTAATGTCAATGTCTCAAGCATCGCCCGGACGGCAAGCGCCTGTGCGATAGAGCGGCTTGTTTTAACCGGTAACGTAAATCTTATCTCAAAAATTGCCCGTGACGGCGAATCAGAGCTGGATATTTCAACGCACCGGACGCTGCCGCCTGTGCTGAAACGATTGAAAAAGGATGGTTACCGGCTGGTAGGCCTTGAGCAGACAACGAATTCTGAAAATATACATCACTATCGGTTTTCGCGACGCACTGCGCTTGTTATAGGCAACGAGCGAACCGGCCTGACGTCGGATATTCTTGAGGTTCTTGATGATGCCGTCGAGATTCCCCTCTATGGCCTTCCCCACAGTTTCAACGCCGCAATGGCTGCCGGCATGGCATTGTATGAGTATTGTCGGCAGTTTCCTCAAGGGTAAAATACATTGAGTATAATTCGCGGCTGAAGC
>WGCP01000208.1 GCA_015493715.1 Desulfobulbaceae bacterium | reverse complement strand
GGTTATTAATGTCATTCAGGGCGTGCATGGCCTTCAGTTTAAAAACAATATAGTTTTTACTGAGACTACTGCGATACCACGCTTTGTACGCTACCTTGTTGATTCCAGTTCGCCGGGGACCACTCAAAGTGATTTTAGCAACAATATCTGGTGGAGCACCAATGGAGACACGAATAAATTTGGTTGGGACAATGAAAAAAACGAGTTTTTTACTTTTGCCCATTGGCAGGATATTTACCACCAGGGGAGCAACAGCCTGTTCACTGCGCCGGGATTTGTTGACGCCGCAGGTGGTAATTATCATCTAAAGAAAGGCAGTAGAGGAATCGATACTGGCGTCAACGTTGGTATAATCGAAGATTACGAGGGGCTTGCTCGACCTCAGGGAAAGCAGGTAGATATTGGCACTTTCGAGTATTTACAACAGAAGAGTTCAATTTTTCTACTGCTTCACGGAGCGCTTTTCCGTGCTGAGTAGTATAATTCTCGACTGAAGCCGTTCCTACTGGGTGGTGTTTAAGTGCCGGCGGAAGAGCAGGTCAGTGATAAAAATTACATAGTCGCTCAATTTAGAATAGATAGTGAAAAAAATGAAAAAATATCAAAACGCCGATAACGAGCTGGAAAGATAATACAATGGGTATTTTTAAAAAACGCATTGGCGTAGAAGATCAAATTGACAGTTTTTTCAATCAGGTTACGCGATCAGGAATTATCTTTAAACAGGGCGCTGAAGCGTATCTCGAGGGAAACAAAGAAGATTTTTCGCGTAAGCTTGAGGAAATAGTTACTGTTGAACATCGTGGCGATGATCTTCGGCGCTCTATTCAACATTATCTGTATACCAAAACCCTGATACCGGAATCAAGAGAAGATGTATTGCAGCTCCTTGAAGATATGGATGCCCTGCTTGATCGTTTTAAAGGGGCATTGTGGGTAATGGAAATAGAAAATCTTGACGTTGATAAGAATTTTCATCCGGATTTTTTGCGGCTCATCCAATGTGCCTGTGATACCGTTGATGCCATTGTCCTTGCTGCCCGAGCTTTTTTTCAAAATCACATCGGTATCAGTGATTACCTGGATAAAGTCTACTATTGGGAATCAGAATCCGACAAAATTTCTACACGCCTGCAGAGGACCATCTTCAGAAGAGAAGACATGCGCTTGAGCCATAGAATGTTATTAAGAGAATTTGCCCGACATCTGGACAAAATCGCCGACAGGGCGGAAGACGTTGCAGACCGTCTTAATATTTATGTGATAAAACGTTCATTGTAAAGGGGCCGGCAAATGTTCGGATTTTTATCAAGCGGACTCTTCCTTGGTTGGTCCCTGGGCGCAAACGACGCTTCTAATGTTTTTGGCACTGCTGTTGCCTCACGGATGATCAAGTTTAAAACGGCTGCTCTGTATTGCAGTATCTTCGTCATCATCGGAGCCGTGGTCAGTGGAGCAGGAGCATCTCACACCCTGGGAAAGCTTGGGGCCGTCAATGCTCTGGCCGGTGCCTTTATCGTCGCCTTTGCAGCGGCCATGAGCGTCTACCTGATGACTGTTGCCCGTTTCCCTGTGTCTACCTCACAGGCTATTGTCGGGGCAATCATCGGCTGGAATATGTTCAGTGGCTCGATCACAGATATGGGTGCTCTCACTAAGATTGTCTCTACCTGGATTTTCTGCCCATTTCTGGCAGCCATGTTTTCCATGGTTTTCTACCTCCTGACGGCATTTACCGTCAAGTACTGCAGTATTCCAATATTCAGGCTCGACAGCTTAACCCGACTATCGCTGCTCTGCGCTGGGATTTTTGGGTCCTATTCACTTGGTGCAAACAATATTGCAAACGTGATGGGGGTATTTGTCCCTGTGTTTGATATTGCACCAATATCATTTCTCGGTATAAGTTTTTCAGCTGCTCAACAGCTGTTTTTTCTTGGTGGAATTGCTATTGCCGTCGGTGTTTTTACATTTTCAAAACGTGTCATGCTCACAGTGGGTAAAGGTATTTTTGATCTCTCCCCTGTCATGGCCGCAGTTGTCGTGTGGTCGCACTCCATTGTCCTTTTTCTTTTTTCCTCAGTCTCTCTGGAAACCTGGCTGAAATCCCATGGCCTTCCATCCTTTCCACTGGTTCCGGTGTCAAGTTCGCAGGCTATTGTTGGAGCGGTAATTGGGATTGGTTTGCTCAAAGGTGGGAAAACAATTCGCTGGAAAACTGTTGCCGGTATTACAAGCGGCTGGGTCACGACTCCCATCATTGCATGCATTATCAGCTTTATTTCTCTTTTTTTCCTGCAGAATGTATTTCAGCAGAATGCTTACCAGCAAGTACAGTACCGCCTTGATCAACCTGCGGTAATATCACTTGAGAAAAAAAATGTTCCAACCAAAGCATTGCAATCCTTAGTAGGAAAAACATACTCCAACGCCGTCGCATTCAAAAAAGCCGTCCAGACTGTTGCTCATCTGAAGGAAAATCAACTTTCTTTAGTGATTGAGGCCACAAAAAACACAAGCGGGCAATAATAGGGGACCATCTCCCTACTAACCCGGAAACCAGGTGACACGATACCGTTTATTCCTTGGCAATCTGCATCTAACCTGGTTGCAATCCTGTGCAAAGTCTATTGTTCGTGGCTGAAGCCGCTCCTACCCTTACCTCTATGTAAATAAATATCTCCCGTAGGAGCAGCTTCAGCCGCGAACATTTGCTTATGGCATATTTTTCTTTTTCCTGATCCCCAGTCTCGTGGCAAGATTGTGAAGATTGCTTCTGTTCATGTCCAGATCTCGGGCAGCCGCTGCCCAGTTACCATTATTGT
>WGCP01000207.1 GCA_015493715.1 Desulfobulbaceae bacterium | reverse complement strand
GTGGCGGCGGCATTTCTTTGGAGCGGCGCGGCAATGGCCGCTGACCAGATCAGGTTGACCGGGTCCGGGGCAAGTTTTCCCGCTCCCATTTATACTACCTGGTTCAAACAGTTCAGCCGGGCAAACAAGGGTATTCAGGTCAATTATCAGTCCAAGGGTTCAGGCGCCGGTATCCGCGACTTCATCAACCATACCGTTGATTTTGCCGCCAGTGACGCAGCCATGAATGACAAGGAGATCGCCCAGGTCAAAGAAGGCGTGCAGCTGCTGCCCATGACAGCCGGAGAGATTGTTCTTTCCTATAACCTGAAAGGAGTGGATTCACTCAACCTTCCCCGATCCGTCTATCCCGGGATATTTCTCGGCAAGATCAAAAAATGGAATAACCCGGCTATCGTTGCCGCCAACCCCGGCGTTTCCCTGCCGGACAAAGAAATAACCGTAGTTGCCCGTGCCGACTCATCCGGTACCAGTTTTGTATTCAGCAAACATCTGAGCGCAATTTCCCCGGAATTTAAAAGCTCGGTAGGGTTCGGCAAAACTCCCCATTGGCCCGCAGTCACCAAGCTGGTCAAAGCACCGAAAAATGACGGAGTAGCCGCAACCATCAAGCAGACACCCGGCGCCATCGGCTATATTGAATATGGATTTGCCAGGATGTCAAAAATCCCTATGGCCAACCTGCAAAACAGGGAAGGAAAGTTTGTAGCTCCTGGTCTTGCCGGAGGACAGGCTGCCCTTGCCGGCGCCAAAATTCCCGAAAATATGCGGGTCTGGCTGCCGGATCCAAAGGGTGCGGATTCCTACCCCATCGCCACCTACACCTGGATGCTCTTTTACAAAAAATACAAAAATCCCCAAAAGGCCGAAGCACTGCGGAAAATGGTTGCCTACTGCCTGGATGAAGGTCAAAAGATCGCCGATAGAGCAGGCTACATCCCCCTGCCTGCCAAGGTGGTCGAGGCTGTACGCAAGGCATCTGCCAATATCCAGTAAGCCTCTCCTTATCTAACACAATAACAGGGCGTTCCGGATTACCCAGGACGCCCTTCCCCTTTTGGAGCGCAACCATGGCCAAGGATCATCAATCCGTTTGGGAGGGAGATGATACCCTTTCCAGACCTGCAACTCCTGGAGATAAACTGTTCGACAAGTTGTTCCAGGGCCTGACGTTTACCTTTACCCTGGCCACGATTCTCCTGCTTGCCTATATTCTCTACGAAATCTTCGGTAAGGCCATGCCGGCCATCCGCAAACTCGGATTTTCCTATCTTTACTCCACAACCTGGGATGTCAATGCCCATACATTCGGCATATTGCCGGAAATCTGGGGCACTTTGTACAGCTCATTGCTGGCGCTGCTCCTGGGTGGATTTTTCGGCATAACCATCGCCATCTTTCTCACCCAGGATTTCCTGCCGCACAGGATGCAGGTCCTACTAAAAAACATCATTGAACTGCTGGCGGCTATTCCCAGTGTCGTTTATGGACTCTGGGGTATCTATGTCCTGATTCCTCTTATCCGGCCCCTGGCGGATTACCTGCATGCCCATTTCGGCTGGATTCCTTTTTTCTCGACCAGCCTCAGCGGCCCGGGCATGTTTCCGGCGGCCCTGGTGCTGGCGATCATGATTCTGCCCACCGTGGCCGCTATTTCCCAGGATGCCTTGCTGGCCATTCCCCACAAAACCAAAGAAGCGGCGTACGGAATGGGCACAACCCGATGGGAGGCTATTTTGCGGGTTTTTCTGCCCACGGCATCGGGTGGGATCTTCGGCGCCCTTGTCCTGGGATTTGGTCGCGCCCTGGGAGAGACCATGGCCCTGGCCATGCTGATCGGCAATTCCAATAAAATCAGTCTGTCTGTTTTTTCGCCGGCAGATACCCTGGCGGCCCTGCTTGCCCTGAATTTTCCTGAGGCAAGTGATTATGAAATATCGGTCTTGATGTATGCAGCCGTAACACTGTTGTTGATCACCCTGCTGGTCAATATCGCCGGTGCAGTAATTATTGCCAAAACAGGATCAGGGATTAAAAGATGAAAACAAACAGGACGAATGACTCTCTGCACCTTCCAGATCTGACACGGCAAACCTTTGAACCCAGGGCGCTGAAATCAGTCCTGCTGAGCAGTATTACCGTTACCGCCGCGCTGCTTGCCTGTATTCCTCTTTTCTCCGTTCTTATCATGCTGATCGTTCGCGGCGGCAAGAGACTGAGCCTGGAACTCTTTTACGCCCTGCCGCCGACCGCCTTTGAGACCGGCGGTGGATTTGGTAATGCCATTGTCGGCACTCTGTTCATGGTTGGCATTGCCGCCCTGATCTCTATTCCATTTGGCGTCCTTGCCGCCATCTACATGGCCGAATTAGGCCCGACAAGTAAGATGGCTGCTACAGCCCGCTTCTGCGCCAAGACCATGACCGGTCTGCCGTCGATCCTTGCCGGTGTTTTTGCCTATGCCGCCGTTGTCCTGGTCATGGGCCATTATTCTTCCTGGGCCGGTGGCATTGCCCTCTCCCTGTTGATGATTCCCGTGGTGATGCTGACTGCTGAAGAGGCAATCAAAATGGTGCCCGGACCAATGAAGGAGGCTGCCTACGGCATTGGATGCACACCGTCCCAATCCATGGTCAAAATTATTCTGCCGGTGGCCATGCCCGGGATTATAACCGGGGTGGTTCTTGCCGTGGCCAGGGCTGCCGGTGAAACCGCGCCGCTGCTGTTCACGGCCCTGTTCAGCGATTACTGGCTGCAACCCAATGAGCCGACCGCATCCCTTGCCGTTCTTATTTACAACTATTCGGGCATGCCCTTTGAAAATCAGATTGAACTGGCCTGGGCCGCATCCCTGGTTCTCGTGCTTATGGTCTTTGTTCTCAATATTATCAGCCGGGCCATTGGCCAGAGAACACGATAGGCAAGCCGTCACGGCTCTCAACGAAAAAACAATCTATCCCTGAATACCAACACTTCAATGGAGTGAAATCTGCCCACATGGAATCTACGGAAAACAAGAGCAACACACGCAGAACACCTCATCTTACCGATGAAGTAGTTCTCGACTGCCGGGCCGAAAAGATCTTTTATACGGATTTTCTGGCAGTAAGGGACAGTCATGTCCCCATCCGCAAGAATCAGATCACCGGCTTTATCGGACCATCCGGCTGCGGAAAAAGCACGGTGCTCAAAAGTATCAACCGCATGAATGATCTGATTCGCGGCTTTCATTTTGAGGGAAAAATATCCTTTCACGGCGTGGATATTTACGGCAATGATGTTGATCCGGTCAATGTGCGCCGCAACATCGGCATGGTTTTTCAACAACCAAATCCCTTTTCCATGTCCATCTACGAAAATGTGGCCTTTGGCCTGCGACTCAACAGATTCAAAGGTAATATGGACGAAAAGGTCGAAAAGGCCTTAAAGGGCGCAGCGCTCTGGAACGAGGTGAAAGATAAAATGAAGAACAACGGTTTATCGCTCTCGGGCGGCCAGCAGCAACGCCTCTGTATTGCCCGGGCCATAGCGACCGAGCCACGGGTTATCCTGATGGATGAGCCCTGTTCGGCCCTGGATCCCATTGCCACCCGTCAGGTGGAGGAGCTGATGATTGAGCTGAAAGAGCGATTCACTGTGGCCATTGTGACCCATAACATGCAGCAGGCACAGCGGGT
>WGCP01000206.1 GCA_015493715.1 Desulfobulbaceae bacterium | reverse complement strand
CACCTCAAGAATCTCTTTCTGCCGTTTAAGAGGCGGCAGCGGAAATTCCTGAACAGCCAAGCTCTTCCATTTTATCGTGGGAGAAAGTGACCCTTCCGAAATAGCCACAGCCCGATCCATAAACATATCCGACTGCATGAAAAATGGCAGCAAACCGGGAATAATTTTGCCGAGAATTTCTTCAAGAACCATGGCATGGGCGGAACAAATTCCATCAAAATCAGCGATTGCCAGTTTCTTCTGGTAGGCCCGTCTTTTGCCAAAAATTATCTGGCCGGGACGTACCCGGAGTTTCTGGCCTTTAACATCGCCGGGTACGCCCTTTCGCTGAATGCGCAATGATTGCGGGTCAAGATGTTCCAGGCCGACATAAACTTTCAAGTCGGTTGTGGTGGGATCAACTCGTTTGGATACATTTTTGGCAATCTCGGCAAATTTCACAATCTGCCAACCATTCTTTTTTTGTTTTTCGGTTAATTGCACAGTCATTTGGCTTCACCGCCTTTATCCACCACCTTTTTTTCCAATTCTGCCTCAAGCTCGGCAATGGTCGGTAGACTTGCCTTTAAATCGTCAGGCAAAGAATCGGTAATCTGTTTTTCCCACTCGGCAACGCCAATGGGGTTGGTATAGCCGGACAGGGCATACTTGGCCAGGGTATGGTTTTTCTCCCTGACCAGCAGCAGGCCAATGGTTTTATTATCATCAGCATGACGCATAAGGTCATCAACGATATTCATGTACATATTCAACTGACTGACATGGCCCGGCTCGAACTTGCCGGATTTAAGCTCAACCACTACGAAACAACGTAATTTCAGGTGATAGAAAAGCAGGTCAATATAAAAATCCTGGTCACTGAACTCAAGATGCACCTGCCTGCCCACAAAGGCAAAGCCCTGACCAAGTTCCAAGAGAAATTTTTCCAGATGTTCAATTAATTTATTTTCAAGTTCCCGTTCACGGCGAACGTCGGCTGTGCCGAGAAAATCGAAAATATAGGGGTCTTTAAAGATCTGGCTCGCCATATCAGAATCAGCAGGCGGCAGGGCAACTTCGAAATTATTGGCGGCTTGACCTATTCTTTTATGAAGTTGAGATTCAATCTGAAAAACCAGAACATTACGACTCCAGCCGTTTACAACGGTTTGCCGGGCATACCAGAGCCGCAATTGAGGGTCTTTTAATTTTTCAAGCAGAGCAAGATTGTGATACCAGCTGATTTGTGCAAGGGCCACTTGCACTATTTTTTTATCCGGCCAGATCTCTGCAAATTTACGCATATATTTGAGGTTCCGGGGAGAAAATCCGGTCATATCCGGAAAAGCCTCTTTCAAATCATAGGACATACGGTCAATGACCTTTGCCCCCCAACCCTGCTCTTCCTGCTTGGCAAGGATGGACGAACCAATATGGTGGTACATCATGACCAGGGCTGAATTAGCGGAGAGAACAGCCCGTATCCGTTCCTGCTTAATACGGCTTTTCAAATCATTGATGAAATCAATATAATCAGCATCCATCTCCGCTAATGGCGAGGCAACAGGAATGGAAACACCTGCCTTTTTCCTGGCCAGCGTATTTTCTCTGCGTTTGTTACCTCTGCTTTTCATTCTTCTCCCCAATCAATAATTTGAAAACCAGTTGGTACTGAATTGTTAATGTAATGAACTATGCTTTTCATGGCCCTCCCTTTTTTCTCCTTCATCCTTTCATCAGTCCACCTCAAATCCAAGTTCCGCCAGAGCGGCAAAGAGTTTCTTTGACTGTTTTTTCAGTTCCGTCCGCCCCACCTGCCAATCATCGATCACCGATTCCAGATCCTGGTCATTGTTTGTTGAACCGTTATGGACATAGAGCGGAATGGAAAGGTTGTGGAGGTTGTCCCGAATTTCACTCACCTCAACCAGACGAGCAATATCGTTGTGATTTTGCGGGGTAAAATATGACGCCACAAGTTTTTTAAGATTTCTATCACTCAAGAAACTGAAGGCCCGCTCACGGGTGACTTCTTTGACTCCGTTGATGAAGAGAATCTTTTTCTGACGTTCTTTGGGCTTATGGCAGCGCAGGATAATAACGCATGACTCCATGGGCGAATTGTAAAAAAGATTAGGGCCCAGACCGATAACCGCTTCTATCAGGTCGGCCTCAATAATTTTTTTGCGGATTGCGGCTTCTGCATCACGAAAGAGAACGCCATGGGGCCAGAGCATGGCGGCGCGACCGGTGCGAGGATCAAGGCTTCCCACAATATGCTGGAAAAAGGCATAGTCGGCACATCCCTGGGGCGGCACACCAAATGCATTGCGGGAAAAGGGATCAGCGCTGAACTTTTCACGATCCCATTTCTTGATGGAGTAAGGCGGGTTGGCAAAGATTACGTCAAATTGCCTGAGATGGTCACGATCAAGGAATTTTGGTTCTGCCAGGGTATCACCACGCTGAATATCAAACTCTTCAATATCGTGGAGAAACATATTCATCCGGGCAATGGCACTGGTCAGTAAATTGACTTCCTGACCGTAGAGTTTTACCGTGCGCCATTCTTTTTTCTCTCTGCGAAGATCCATCACCGCATTCAGGAGCATGCCGCCGGTGCCGCAGGTGGGATCATAGGCAGTTTCGCCGGGTTGCAGCTCCATGATTCGGGTCATCAGGTGAACCACAGTCCGGTTGGTGTAAAATTCTGCTGCCGTATGGCCTGAGTCATCGGCAAATTTTTTGATCAGATATTCGTAAGAGGCGCCAAGATCATCCTGGGTAACGGCTTTAATGCCCAGGGGAATTTTGCTGAAATGCTCCACCAGAGAGGCCAGAAGATGATCGGGAAGCCGTTCTTTGTTTGTCCACTGGGCATCGCCAAAGACACCATAGAGGCGGTCATTATGCTTTTCGATGCTCCGCAGGGCCTTTTGAATAAATGCACCGATATTGGTGCCGGTTTCCCTGAGTTTCTGCCAGCTGGCTGATGCAGGTATGACGAAACGGTGCTGTTCCGGCAGTTCGGCATACTCTCTATCGCCCTGGGAAAACTCCAGGGCTTCCTCATATTCATCCTGATAGACATCGGAGAGGCGCTTATAAAAGAGCAGAGGAAAGATATACTGTTTATAATCAGAGGCATCAATCTGGCCGCGCAGGTGTTCTGCTGCTCCCCAAAGCATATTTTCCAGTTGCTGGACAGATAAACTCATAGGGTAAATCCCTCCCTGACAAGCAGGGCTTCCAGCTCGTTTTCAGCACGTTCCAGCTCGGCGAGTTTTTCTTTAAAATCCCGCAGGGCCTCTTCCACAGTGATGGTCTCTTCCTCAAGGGGTTTTTGCACGTAACGGGCGATATTTAAGTTAAAATCATTCTCTTTGAGCTCACTGTATTCCACCCAGCGGCTGAGCCCTTCCTGTTCATGGGGGTTTTGGTGCTGTTTGGTGTAGATTGTATATATCGTGTCGGCCTGGGCAGTGCTTAACGTATTCTGGCCTCGACCCTTGGTGAAAACTTCCTCGGCATTGATAAAAAGTATTGGGGCCTTAGTGCGTCTGGTTTTGCCGAGCAACAGAATACAGGCCGGAATACCTGCACCGTAAAAGAGATTTCCAGCCAAACCTATTACGGCTTTAATGGCGCCGACTTCCAATAATTTTTTGCGTATTTTGGCCTCAGCACCGGATCGGAAAAGGACGCCATGGGGAAGGACAACCGCCATCCGGCTGCCATTATTCTTCATGGAGCTGTACATGTGCATAACCCAGGCAAAATCGCCATTTGTTTTTGGCGCCAGACCAAAGATCTGACGATTAAAGGGATCAGACTGCCACTTGTCATGCCCCCACTCTTTTAAGCTGAAAGGGGGATTGGCGATCACACAATCAAATTGTTCCAGCTGGTCATGGACCAGAAACTTGGGATCTCTCAGGGTGTCGCCCCGGCGGACATCAAAATCTTCCATCCCGTGCAAATAAAGATTCATGCGGGCAATGGCCTCGGTGGTAAGATTTTTCTCCTGACCTTTCAACTTGATCAGGCGGGGATCACCACCTTGTTCTTTGACATGATGAATCGTTTCCAGGAGCATCCCGCCGGTGCCGCAGGCTGGATCATAGACCGTTTCCCCCGGTTGCGGATCAAGGATATTGACCATGAGCCGGATAATGGAACGTGGGGTATAGAACTCGCCGGCCTTTTTATTGGCCTTATCGGCAAAACGCTTGATAAGGTATTCATAGGCCCGGCCCATATCGTCATCACGGACATTTTGGACACCGAGGTTGATCTTGTTGAAATGGTTTAGAAGCTGTAACAACAGATGATCGGGCAGACGTTCTTTGTTCGTCCAGGAAGCATCACCAAAGATTCCATATAGACGGTTATTTGCCTTTTCGATTCCAAGAAAAGCGGCTTTGAGAACTTTGCCGACATCTCTGGTAGCGGTAATAACATCCTGCCAATGACATCCCCGGGGAATCTGAACACGGTGCTGCTCAGGGGCAATGGCCATTTCCCTGTCACCTTCAAAAAGCTCCAGGGCCTCGGCATACTCTTCAGCATAGACGTCACAAACCCGCTTGAAAAACAGAATAGGAAAGATATAGGTCTTGTAATCTGACGCATCAATGGGACCGGTGATAATATGGGCCGCTTCCCAGAGATGGGCTTCAAGTTGTGAGAGAGTCGTTTTTTTCAATTCTGAACCTTATTCTTTCTGGTTACTGTACTCTTAAAATCAATTTTAAACGCACGCCCATAGCTGATTACTCAAGTCAACATCCATTTATGATCTCTACCCTGGCCCTTGCTTTTGATGCTCTTATCTCTTGCCCGCATTTCCGTGGGCAGATTTTAAATCTTTGTTTCTTTTTTTCTTTTCCGTCAAATCTTCTGTTAAAAAATCCATAAAATTATCAGGTGTTACAACGGAACATTTAGCATCGGGATAGGCGCGGGTAAAGGTCTTTGAAATTTTTGCTTTTGCTTTGGTATTCCATTTAAACTCCCAGGCGGTCAAAGCTTGATTTGATTCTTCAATATAGTCAATTTCCTGCTGCTGAGTCGTTCTCCAAAAATAGCTGTCAGCATCCATATTATATTGAGATAGTGCCTTTATGCGCTCACTGATGAGAAAATTCTCCCATAGCGGCCCCATATCGGTACGCTGACCGGGGAGCTGGAAATTCTTTATAATGGCGTTACGAATACCGTTATCATAAAAGTAGAATTTTTTCCCTTTTCGGATCTCGTTGCGGACGTTTCTACTGAACGCCGGCAGGCGAAAAATTACAAAGGCCTTTTCCAGCAGGATGATATATTTTTCAACTGTCTGATGATTTACGCCAGTCAGGCGGCTGAGTTCATTGAAGGAAACTTCAGAGCCCAGTTGCAAGGCCAGTGCCTTGAGAAGCTTTTCAAAAAGGATGGGTTTGGTGACATCCTCCAGGAGCAGCAGATCTTTATAGAGGAAAGAGTCGCTTAAGAGCTGCAGCAGTTCCCGCTCTTCACCGGGATGGGTGATTATTTCAGGGTAATAGCCATAGATAAGCCGGTGCTCAAGGAGTCTGTTTTCTGTCAGCAGGCCATGATGCTCAATCATTTCCAGATATGATGGTGCAAAAAGCTGGAATTGATATTTTCTGCCGGTGAGTGGTTCATTTATTTTTGCCGTGAGCTCAAAAGATGAGGAGCCGGTGGCAATAACCTGGATATCCTTCAGCTTATCGGCAAACAATTTAAGGGTAATTCCTATGTTACCGATTCGCTGGGCTTCATCAATAAATACAATTTTATTTTTGCCGACAATGGCCCGCAGCCTGGTCGAGGTGGTATCAGCGAGCAGTTCCCGGACATCGGCTTCATCACCGTTCAGCCCAATGTTCGGATAGTCCAGTTCAGAGAGAATATTCTCAACGAGTGTGGTCTTCCCAACCTGCCTGGCACCAAGGACAATGATCACCTTACCCTTAAAAAGCCGTTCAGTAATATTTGCCTGCAAGTATCTTTTTATAATTTTATTCCGTTTCATACTAGACATACTATATTAATTTTACATCCAGGTCAACATGCGACACCAATAGAATATGAGATACTGCTAAGGGTGGGTACGAAACTTGACAGTTTCTAAGACAACAGAAAAAGAAAAAGGCCCGATAAATCGGGCCTTTTCGGACAGTATCGGATGATACTGGAATGTGTAATGGTGGCGATGCAGGCAATCGAATAGGCATCACAACCACTTGAAATAATACTATTATTTAAAAACAGAAAAATCAGTCAGCCCCCAAAAAGGCCCCCAACCAATAAATTATTTTGCCCGCAGATATATAATCTTTTGGTTTCCACCAGGTGCTTGCCGCTCTTCCGTCACAAAGAGATCTGTTTTTGCTTTGACCAGGTCAGAAAGTTTCTTGTAGCCGTACAGTCTGGAGTCAAAATCAGGCTGGAGCTTTGTTAAATAACTTCCAAAAGTACCGAGTTGTGCCCACCCTGAATCGTCCGTTGATTGATCAAGAGCTGTCAAAATGAATTTCTTGGGAAATTTCTGTATCGCCGAATCCGATCCATTCGGCAAGCTGGTTGTCACATCATTCACGCTGCTTTCATTTTTTTGTGATAGAGCAACCGGCCCAACCTCTGGATCCGGTCGAAGGACTTCTGTAAAACTAAACGACCACCAGCTACAAGCTGGTGGGTTTAAAGCGCGGCGGGCTAAACCGCCGACTGAAAGCGAATGCGTCTGCAAGACGGTGGTTTTAAACCACAGGCTTAAAAAAACGGCTAAAGCCTGCCCAGCAACAATAAACTTATGACAGGCATTACGAAAGGCCATTGGCGTTTTCTTTTCACCAAATCCAAGCACCCGAAGCCCCTCTTCACGCAAGCGTACCGCAAGACCGGTAAAATCACTGTCACTGGTGATCAAACAAAAACCATCGAATTTTCGAGTGTAGAGCAAATCCATGGCATCAATGATCATGGT